>JBPCVS010000185.1:0-3298 GCA_051010295.1 Parvibaculales bacterium
CAACCCAATTATGATGGCGATGGTCTGCCAAGTGGGGTGGGCATTTTTGGCCTCATCACTTTGGGCTTTGATAATATGTTTCCGCTTATGCAAGATGGTGTGCCCAATTATGAACCCGAAGGCAAAACCAGCGTTGCGGCTATGGCGGCGGCGCAAGGCGTTTCACCCGCCGAAATTGTGTTTGATATGTTGATGGAAAATGACGGCAAGGGCTATGTGTTTTTGCCTATACTTAATTATGCCAATCAAAATTATGACCATATTTATGAGATGTTCCAAAATGACAATACGGTGCTCAGCCTGTCTGATGGCGGCGCGCATTGTGGCGTGATTACTGATGCCAGTTTTCCAACCTATCTATTGTCACATTGGGTGCGCGACCGCGCACGTGGTCATCGTTTTGGGCTGGAAGAAGCAGTGTCGGCACAAACCCGCGAAACCGCAGAGCTTTATGGTCTGCACGATCGCGGCGTGATTGCCCCAGGCTATAAGGCCGATATAAATGTGATTGATTTTGACGCGCTACAATTAGGCGAGCCAAAAATGGTGCATGATTTACCTGCTGGCGGGCGGCGGCTTATCCAACATATTAGCGGTTATCGCTACACGATTGTAAGCGGCGTTGTAACCTATGATGATGGCGAACCAAGCGGCAAAATGCCCGGCAAGCTTATTCGTGGCCGCCAAGATAATGCGGCTAAACAACTGGCCGCCGAATAAACCCTGTTGGGCGAAACTTGCTTGCGTCCGCTCCATCACACCCCCACCTATTTGTGGAACATGGGGGGGCTATGCTTCGGGGTTGAGAAAGAGAAGTGCGCGCTTGGCCTGTTCACTTTCAAAACGGAAACCCCATCTTTCCGCCATGAATTCTAGCAACTGCATGCCGCGTGTTTCAATTTTTTCGGGCGTCCATTTGTCATCGCCCGAATTGGCAACTTCAATTTCAGAGTATGAACCATTGGAATAGCCGCCACGAATCATTTTGTTGTTATCATCAAATTTTGGGTGCTTTTTATTGGCAAAACTAAAATTTTGCAGGGCACTGTTAATTGACCGCGACAAAAGAAGAAAATTGCCGATAGAACCGCAATGACGATAGTAATCCGCCTGTGCCACGCCCGCGAAGTCAGCTTTCCACTCATCTGTTGGAGCTTGTGGAGCAATATGTTCAATTGAAACCTCTTTGGAGGGCGTTTTAGTCAAACTTTCCCAACGCACCTTTTTTTCTTCGTGGTGGCTATCACGCAAGAGCTTCAATTCATATTCATACAGAAAATAGCGCAAGCCAGACCAGCCGTAATATCCATTTTTCACTCCACCAGTGAACCTTTTATAAAGATGGTCGTAAAAATATTTATGATTCAAGGTTGTGCCATCATCTTGAAAGCACCACAAAGCGGCATTTTTCAGCTTTTCTTTGATGTCGTCCACATTCAATTTGCCTTCGCCAAATTCTCTGGCGGCATTATAAAATTCACTGCTACGATAATTGCTATTTGCGCGACACAAGCGAAAATCAATAAAGATAAATCGCTCAATATCTTGCAAAACATCAACGCGTTTTTTAGGGTCTTTCTCATTTTTGAATATAGCAACAATCAGCGGGCGAAAATGCCCCATTCCAAGCCTATTTAATCTGCCAAGAGCCACTTGCTCACAATCCGATAATTCGGTTGCCAAATGCGGATAGTAAGAATTGAACCAGTGGATAGCCGACTCTTTGAGGTTATTGACATAATTTTTTATCTCACGCGGTGGCAGTCTGTCTGCTGGCATGATAGGGGTTTCTTCCACCTCATCAGCTTCTTCATCCCCATCATCAATTTCATCTTCGGTTCGCAGTTCTTCAGCATCTTCTAAAGCGGTTTTCTGTGCAATCGTCTGATAGATATTATGCGCTGAAAATTGTTCATCAAGCAGAAACCTGATATAATCGTCTCCGCGTTTTTTAGTATATCGGAAATACATAATCCAATGCGCTTTGAGAAAATCATCATCGTTCAGAGGGCTTTGCTTGTTGCGCCCCAACTGATGATACACTTCTTTCCACGTATTATTGATGGCACTGCGTAATTTGTGCCTTTCAGCTGTATCAAGCTCTTCATCGGTATAGAGGGTTGTCAAATAAATAAGCCGATTTTTGAGCAGTTCCAAATCGGACAATTTCTTGCCACGATTATTCATCGTTTCAAATGCTATAAAAACATCAAATTCATTTTTGATGACATATTCATTAAACAAAAAATATTTTGTGAGTTTTTTGTATATTTCTTGGATGCTCGCAAAGCCATTTTCCACAAGCAAAGCCTTAATTTGTGTTTGAAAATAATTTCGTGCATTGCACAAATTCAATGTGTAGAAAGTGTCGTTAATTAAGCCCGCACCTGCTTCATCAAATATCTTATGTTTAAGATATTTATAGCTTGGATTATCAACCATATATCCAAATTTATATGTTTTGATAAGCCCACTCGGCTTTATTTTATACAGATATTTGCCAATCATATCAGCCAGTGTAAGGGTATCGCTGATAAATATATTTCTCTCGGATTTACCGACATTATCTTCAATTTTCCTAACAACATCAATCAGTGCCTGAAGAAAAATAATGATGGTGGTCAGGCGTTGTTGCCCGTCAACAATGTGAAAAATTTTATATGAATGGTCTTCAACAAGCCAATACTCATCATCACTTTTGGCAATTTCTTTTTCAGTTTCCTTTAATGTCAAAACGCCCGTATAATGCGAGCGACCATCAGGCAAATTGACAAGGTCTTCCCAAAAATCTTTTAGCTGAGATATTTGCCACGCATAGCCACGTTGATAATCAGGAATCCTGAATATCTTACCTTTGAAAAGCTCATCAAGAGATTTTGGTTCGTCCATTTTTCATTGCCTCTAATGCGGGTTTTGTTTGTGGTAATGTTATTTGCCCCCACATTATTATTTGCAAGCAAAAAATCACGCCCCAAAAGGCGGAGTGGACGAGCCATAGCCCGAAACGGCTTCGCTAAAGGCTAAGCCGCAACCGCACGGCGGCGGATGCGCTTAACCTTTATCTGCTTGGTTTTTTTGATAGCTTGGGCGAAATCATAGGCCGACTGCATGCTATGCCATGCTCTAGCACTGCCGCCAAAAGCTTTGTCTAGCCGAATAGCCATTTCGGGCGAGATACCCGACCGCCCATTTATCACAGCCGACAAGTGCTTGCGGCTAACCCCAAGCAGTTTAGCGGCTTGTGTTACGTTCAGCCCCAACGCCTCTATGCAGTCGTGCTTTACCAACCGACCGGGGT
>JBPCVS010000186.1:0-3628 GCA_051010295.1 Parvibaculales bacterium
GCTAAAGAATTAGCAAACAAGCGTCAATCAGGCTTTCGCAAAATTAAATATATTTTTTGATTGTATCATGCGCTTGGGCAATGATTTGGCGGTGATGTGCCAATGTTTCCTCTAATTGCCGCCAATCAGGTTGGTGCGTGGCGCGCAAAAATAAACCGCGCACAGCAGGGTTGGGGCTTTTCTCGCTATCTTCAAGCGACAAACTCGCCACCTGTCGCAAAGTCAGATAGGTTGTGGCGGCCGCACTTAATTTTTCATAAAGTTCCATCGGCACAATATCGCCATCGCGTAATTGGGTTAATTGTTCACTCAGCGGCGCAACATTAAGCAATTTTTCATTTTTGTCCGCATGGGCAATTTGTAACGCCTGCACAAAAAACTCCAAATCCACCAATCCGCCTGCACCCCGCCGAATATCAAATGGCCCATTTTGTGGCTGATGCTTACGCAAGCGAGTGCGCATATCGGCCACACCAGCCAATATATCTTGTGCTTGGCGCGGGTGACAAATTATCTCTTTAATTTGCGTCTGGATTTGCATCTGAGTTTTTTGTGCCAACCCATCTAGCGGTGCACCATTTGTTTTATTGCCTATGCCGCCGCCTATAATACGCGCACAAGTTAGTGCCATGTGTTCCCATAGCCACGCATGATTTTTTTGATATTCAATAAAACCACTCAATTTGGTAACCAAAGCCCCGGCATTGCCCGATGGCCGCAACCGCGTATCAACATTGTAAAGCGCGCCTTCGGCAGTGGCCACTGTTAAGCCGCTTAAAAGGCGGCGCACGGCACGCGCAAACCAAATATCAGCCGAAATTGCTTTGCGCCCATCTGATGGCGCATCAAAATCGGGGCTGTCGCAAATAAAAATCAAATCAAGGTCTGATTGAAGTGCCATTTCGCCACTGCCTAATTTACCCATGCCAATAATAAGTAAAGATGCGTCTGGCGGTTGGCCAAACTGGGCTTGCATATCGGCCACCACTGCTGGCCATATTGTGCTAATGGCTTGCTCGGCCAATGCAGTAAAACGCGCCCCTGCCATTGTTGCCATAATCGGGTCGGCCAGCACATCCACCCCAACGCGAAACTGGCCTTCATGGATATGCAACCGCACCTTATCAAGCACAGTTTCAAAATCATCTTCGGGCGCGGTTTTTATTATTTTATCAACAGCCTCCACATCATCAGAGTGAATGAGTGTATCAAGCAAATGCGCATAGCGCGACAACCAGATTGCCAAGCGGGGCGTAACACTGACAATATCAACCAGCAAGCGCAAAATATGCGGTTGCGACTGAAACATAGCAAAAAGCTGCACACCAGTCGGCAAAGCGTTCAAAAATTTGTCAAAACGGATGAAACTATCATCAGGGTCGGGCGTGTTAGCCAAAGCCGACAGCAAAATTGGCATAAGCCGCGTTAATGTTTCACGCGCCCGCACCGAGCGGGTGGCACGCAACCGCCCACCATGCCAATCCCGAATAATACGCAGCATATCGCGTGGCCGCTTAAAGCCCATATTGGCAATCGTTTCCAATGTGTCCGGGTCATCATCAACGCCTGTGAAAACCAGATTGCCCGCCGCACCTGATAGGCTATCAGATTGCTCAAATAATTTGGCATATTCGCCACTTACATAATGCAAATGCGCCAGCAAATCGGTAGAAAAATCTTCGGGCGTGGCATAATTGGCAAATTGCGTGAAAGCGGCAAAACGCGCCTCATCATCAGGCAAAGTTTGGGTTTGCTCGTCTAGCCGCATTTGCAATCGGTGTTCCATGCGCCGTAGCCAATTATAAGACTGCGTTAAACCATCTGCCGTCTCTTGAGAAATCCAATTTTTTTGCGCCAGCATCGCCAGCATATTGGTGGTGCTGCGCCCGCGCAAATCGGTATCACGCCCGCCAGCAATAAGTTGCTGGGTTTGCACAAAAAACTCAATCTCGCGTATGCCGCCACGTCCCAATTTCAAATTATGCCCCCGCGTTGTTGCTTTGGCAAAGCCGCGTGTGGCATGAATTTGCCGCTTCATGGAATGCACATCTTCAATAGCAGCAAAATCATAATAACGCCGCCAAATATAAGGCGTAAGCTCTTTGAGAAAAGCCGCACCCGCCGCCAAATCGCCAGCAATCGGGCGCGCTTTGATATAAACGGCGCGTTCCCAATTCTGCCCCATCATCTCATAATAAGCCAAAGCAGCCGCAAGTGATATGGCCACTGGCGTTGCGCCTGGGTCGGGGCGCAAACGCAAATCCACCCGAAACACAAAACCATCAGCCGTGCGGGTTTGCAAAATCGCCGCCAATTTCTGCACAATCTGAACATAAAAATGCCGCTCATCAACCGCCGCCGCCAAAGGCAAAGCATCGGGTGTATAATAAACCACAAAATCAATATCAGATGAGTAGTTGAGTTCTTCGCCGCCATGTTTGCCCAAAGCCAGCACAACCAACCCATCATGCGAAAATTGCTGCAGCTTGCCCGCCGTCACCGCTTGATGCAGGCAAAAATCAAGCGCGCTAGAGACCGCTATATCAGCCAGCCGTGTCAACCAATGCGTTACTGTTGGCACATCCCAGATATTGGCCAAATCAGCCAGCCCGACAATCAGCGCAAAGCGGTTGCGCATATCGCGCAATTCAGCCATAAAATCGGCTTCATCTATCTGTTTATTATCGGCCAGTGCGTTAAAAAAATTATCTATTAAAGCGGTTAAAACATCTTCTGGCGGTTGGCTTTGCAAAGCCAGCAACATATCGGGATAGCGGCGCATCAGCCCAGCAAGAAACGGACTGCCCTCAACCACCCAGCCAAAAAAATCGCGGTGCAATTTAACAAAATCGCGCAGTTTTTCATCAGCCGCTATAATATCATCTAATTGCGCGCTGGCGGTGGGGGCGTGGGGGGGAAATTTGGCAGATAAAACGTCAGACAACATGGCGCGCTCATTCAGCACTAGGCGAGGCATTAAATGGCAAAATCAAACAGACAACCAGCCCTTTGGGTGTATTGGGGCGCATCTGCACAGTGCCATTATGCGCTTTGGCAATCGCCACCACCAATGACAACCCTAGCCCATGCCCGGGGGTGTTGCGGCTGGTGTCAAAGCGCACAAAACGTTGTTGCACGCGGTCATAATCAGATGGGTTAATGCCCGGCCCTTCATCGCTTATTATAATATGCACCATATCGCCATCTTGTTTTGCCGTCAGACAGGTTTTGCCCGTGGCGGCATAGCGCAACGCATTTTCTAACAAATTGATAAGCGCTTGTGCCAGCAAATCACGGTCGGCCATAAGTGTCGGCACATCGGGCTTTTCGGTGATAAGCTGCATACCCGCATCTTCAAAAGCGGGTGCGTAAAGCGCGGCCATATCATCAAGCAAAGTGGCAATGTCGGTTTCGCGGCGGCGGTCTTTAGCAATGCCGCTTTCCAAGCGCGACAAAGACAAAAGCGCGGCAAAACCCGCCAGCACCCCATCAATATCATCTAATGCCGCCTGCGTTGAAGGGGTGTCATCCATGCGCTCCAAACGGGTGCGTAATCGCGTCAGGGGTTGGCGCAAATCATGCGCCAAATTATCGGTAACTTGGCGCAAAGTGCCCATAAGTTCGCCAA
>JBPCVS010000187.1:0-11062 GCA_051010295.1 Parvibaculales bacterium
CGCACCCGCCCCACAATGCCTTGCAAAATGCCAGCCAGCCGAAACATATTATAAGCCACATAAAAATCCATATTTTCAATGCTGTCGCGGCCAGTATGGTCACAATAAAGGCGGGTATATTCCTCTGCTGTCGGAATGTTGAGCGCGGCAAAATCCACCCCATTGAGGGTTTGCGTGCTGGCCCCATCAGACGGCATAAACCATTGCATCAAATGATAGGTGAAATCGCCAAGCGGGTGGCCAAGCGTTGACAATTCCCAATCCAGCACGGCGCGCACTTTCGGTTCGCTCGGGTGCAACACCATATTATCCAGCCGATAATCGCCATGCACAATTGAATTGGAGTCATCATCGGGGATATTATGCGGTAGCCACTCAATCAGCTTGTTCATCGTGTCAATATGTTGGGTTTCTGATAGCTGATATTGTTTTGTCCAGCGCGAAATCTGGCGCGCAAAATAATTGCCCGCCTTGCCAAAATCGCCCAGCCCGATGCGTTCATAATCGGTGTTGTGCAACCGCGCCAAAGTTTCAATTTTGGCCTCAAAAATTGGCCGCCGCCCTGCTTTGTCAATATCAGGCAGACATGGATTCCACAAAATGCGGCCTTCCACCATATCCATAATATAAAACATTGTGCCAACCACGCTTTCATCTTCGCATAGGCAATAGGTGCGCGGCACAGGAAAATCAACCGAGCCAAGCGCGGTAATCACTTTATATTCGCGGTCCACCGCATGGGCGGAGGGCAATAATTTGCCGGGCGGTTTGCGCCGCATAACATATTTTTTATTTGGCGTAATAATTTGATAGGTGGGGTTGGATTGGCCGCCCTTAAATTGGCGCACTTGCATAGGCCCCGCAAAGCCCTCCACATGGGCGGCGGCAAATTCTTCCAGCTTTTTTTCATCAAATTTATGCGTATCGGCCACTTCTTTTGTGCCGCCAAATTTTTCAATGCCTTCATCTTTCATCTGTTTTCCCCTGTTTTCTTCTGTTGTTTTTCGCGTTCAATCTCTCTAAAGCCAATGTCGCTGCGGCAAAAACCTTGCGGCCAGTCAATTTTTTCTATCGCCTTATAAGCGCGGGCTTGCGCTTGTGCTACGTTTGCGCCTTGTGCCACGATATTCAGCACCCGCCCGCCAATGGCGATGAGCGCGCCATCTTCGCGGTGCGCTGTTCCTGCATGAAACACGGTTGCTTGGCTTGCGTCAATGTTTTCCACGCCCTTTATCACACTGCCTTTTTCATAGGCATTGGGATAGTTTTTGGCGGCCATCACCACATTAAGCGCGACTTCATCATGCCAGTTGAGTTTTGTGTTTTGCAGTTTGCCCGTGCTGGTGGCCAGCAATAGCGGCACAATATCATCAGCCAGCCGCACCATCAGCACCTGACATTCGGGGTCGCCAAAGCGACAATTATATTCCACCAATCGCACCCCATCGGGTGTGAGCATCAGCCCCGCATATAGCACCCCGCGATAGGGTGTGCCGCGTGCCGCCATTATTTTTAAGGTGGGCGCGATAATGCGTTGCATGGTTTCATCAATCAGCGCGGGGGTCATAATGCTGGCGGGAGAATAAGCCCCCATGCCGCCTGTGTTGGGGCCTGTGTCGCCATCGCCAACGCGTTTATAATCTTGTGCGCTGGCCAATGGCACAGCCGTTTCGCCATCGCATAGCACAAAAAAACTGGCCTCTTCACCTTGCATAAATTCTTCAATCACCAGCGCCCCCGCCGCGCCAAAACTACCGCCAAAAATATCGTCAATCGCGATGTGTGCTGCCGCCATTGTCTCGGCGATAATCACGCCTTTGCCGCCCGCTAGCCCATCGGCTTTTATCACAATCGGCAATTTTTGCGTGGCGAGATAAGCATAGGCGGCATCGGCATTGTCAAAGCGGCCATAGGCGGCGGTGGGAATATCACCCTCGCGGCATAAATCTTTGGTGAAGCCTTTTGAGCCTTCAAGCTGGGCGGCCGCCGCCATCGGCCCAAAAGCGGTAATGCCCGCCTGCACCAGCGCGTCCACCAGCCCTGCCACTAAGGGGGTTTCTGGCCCCACCACCACCAAAGCAATGGCATGGGTTTTGCAAAAAGCAATCACCGCGTCACCATCTTCTATAGCAAGTGCCACCATTTCGGCATGGGCGGACGAGCCACCATTGCCCGGCGCAATATAAAGTTTTGCACAAAGCGGGCTTTGCGCAATTTTCCACGCCAGCGCGTCTTCGCGCCCGCCACTGCCAAGAATTAAGATATTGTGTTTTTTTTCTGTCATCAAATGCCAATATAAGGCCAATATAGGGGATAGACTCAATGTAGATTTTTTTTGTATCACATTTGCGAAGGGCAAGCAAAATGAAGCAGACACAAACAAATATAACCGAGCTAAGCGTCAGTGAGTTGTCGCTTATGGTGAAACAGCAAATTGAAGGCAATTTTGACCATGTGCGGGTGCGTGGCGAATTGGGGCGCGTGGTGCAGCCTGCCTCTGGCCATTTATATTTTGATTTGAAAGATGATAAATCTGTGCTGGCTGCTGTGATGTGGAAAGGCACAACCGGGCGGCTGGCCATGCAGCCTGAGCAAGGGCTAGAGGTGGTGGCCACTGGCAAGCTGACCACTTTTGCTGGCCAATCGCGCTATCAATTAGTGGTTGAAACAATGGAGCCAGCAGGCGAGGGCGCGTTGATGGCATTGTTACAAGCGCGCAAAAAACAATTTGCCGAAGCTGGGTTATTTGATGCCGAGCGCAAACAGGCTTTGCCTTATTTACCGCAGGTGATTGGCGTGATTACCAGCCCGACAGGGGCGGTGATACGCGATATTTTGCACCGACTGGCCGACCGCTTTCCGCGTCATGTTTTGCTGTGGCCAGTGCGCGTGCAGGGCGAAAGCTGCGCTGAGGAAGTGGCGCAGGCGATTGCTGGCTTTAATAATTTATCGCATAAGGGCGGTGCTGTGCCTCGCCCTGATTTGCTCATTGTGGCGCGTGGTGGCGGGTCTTTAGAAGATTTATGGGGCTTTAATGAAGAAGCGGTGGTGCTGGCGGCGGCACAATCGGAGATTCCGCTTATCTCTGCCATTGGCCATGAAACCGATGTTACTTTGCTTGATTTTGTTGCCGACCAACGCGCCCCCACGCCTACTGCGGCGGCTGAAATGGCTGTGCCAGTGCGCGCTGATTTATTGGCCAGCTTGAGTGATTTGAAAACACGATTGCTCCGCGCCCAAAATAATCACCTCAATCGGCATCGGCAAAATCTTGGTGGTTTGGCGCGGGGCTTGCCGCGTTTGCAAGATATATTGGCAACGCCTGCGCAGATATTGGATAATCTGGCGCAACGGCTAGGCTTTGGGTTACAGGTCAATATCCGCGCCCATCGGGGGCAGTTTGAAAAACGCGTTTCGCGCTTGTCGCCCCATTCATTGCTGGCACAACATAGGCGGCTTAGCGGCCAGCTGGGTGCGCTTCGCCAGCGCGCTCTGCGGGTGCGCCAGCAACAAAGCGAAAAACGCCACGCGCAATTAACAGGGCTGGCACGTAATCTAGATTTATTGAGCCATGAATCTGTGTTGGCGCGTGGCTTTGCGCTGGTGCTGGCAGCAAATGGCAAAGCCGTGCGCACCCCGCAAGACGCGCCAGTGGGTAATGTGGTTGATGTGCGGCTGGCGGGGGATAAGCACTTTACTGCACGGGTTGAAAAATCCAGCACACCACCGCGCCAAGCAAGCAGAAAAACAAAAAGTAAATTAAAAAATGACGCACAGGGCAAATTATTGTAGGCAGAAAAGATGAACGAAAAACAAGCAATCATTCGCTATGTTGATGGCGATTTTGAAATTATCACAGCAGGGACGCATGTTATATGTGCGGTTACTGGCAAGCCGATTGCGTTGGAAGATTTGCGCTATTGGAGTGTTGACCGACAAGAAGCCTATATTGACGCTAAAGCCTCTTTACAAGCTGAACAACAGGCGCAAAAAAAATAATGCGTATCGCGCTTTCTTTTGTTGTTTTTATGGGTTTTGGCCTAATGGGGGCATTATCTGCCGCCTCTTTTCCTAAAACCTATGTGAAAGCCTATAAAGGCCAGTTGGTGCAGGGCGGCTTGGTGATACTCACCCTGGCCCCCGACACAAAACTTAAACTTAATAATAAGAATGTGGCGCAAATTAATAATTTGGCACTGATTGGCTTTGGCCGCGATGCGCCGCTCACACAAAAAATAATGTTCATGCGCGATGGCAAAACCCAGAGGCTCAATCTAACCTTAAAAAAGCGCGATTATAACATTCAGCGCATCAATGGTTTGCCGCCCGCTTTGGTAACTCCGCCGCCAGAGGCTTTGCCGCTTATTCGCCAGCAAAGCCAACAAAAATATGCCGCCCGACAAGACAATATCGCTGCCAGCTGGTTTGCCGAAAATTTTAGCTGGCCAGTCAAAGGCCGTATTACTGGCGTTTATGGCAGCCAGCGTTTTTATAATGGCCAGCCGCGCCGTCCGCATTTTGGCGTTGATATTGCCGCGCCCACTGGCACGCCCGTTTATGCGCCTGCTTCGGGGGTGGTATCATTGGCCGCGCCTGATATGTATTTTGAGGGTGGGCTGGTATTTGTTGACCATGGGTTGCGCTTGGTATCGGTGTTGATGCACCTTAATCGGATTGATGTGCAACTGGGCGATTTTGTTAAAGCTGGCCAGCAAATTGGCACAGTGGGCGCGACTGGCCGCGCCACTGGGCCGCATTTAGATTGGCGCATGTATTGGGCCGACCAGCGCGTTGATCCATCATTGCTTGTGCCATCGCCCAAAAATGGCACTATTCAATAGGGTGGTCAATAAGGCGTGTATTTGGTTCTCGGTTTATCGGCCAATGCTTTGTCTATATGCGTGGCCAAAGACGTAAAATTATCAATTATCAACTCAATTTCTAGCACCTGTGAAAGCTGTGCCAATTTTTCCCCCATTGCACTTTGCAGACTGGTGAGACGCGCCTTGTCTTTTTGTGTTGTGATGAGCGGTAGCGCGGTTTTTTCTGCTTCATCCAGCAGGTGCTGGGCTTGTTTTTCGGTAAAAAAATGGTGGTCGCCAAAAGCGTGTAATTTATAAATTTCCAGTCCTGCTTGTGCCAGCGAAGCGGCAAATTTTTTGGGTTTAGCAATGCCGCAATAGCCAATCACTGCCCCCGATAAATCAATGGGTTTTGGTTGGGTGCGGCCATAATAGACAGCGATATTATCAGCCTCACAAATCTGCAAAAAATCGGGCAGGCTGGGGTGAATCATTTGGCTATCTGGCGGATTGATAAGCAGCACCGCATCTATGCGCTGGCGCGCAATATGTAAAGGCTGGCGCAAAGGCCCGGCTGGTAAAAGCCGCGCATTGCCCAACCCGCTTACGCCATCAATCACAATCAAATTAAAGCCATGCACCATAGACGGATTTTGAAATCCATCATCTTTGATAAAAATATCTGCGCCATCAGCAATGGCCAGCCGCAAACTCGCCATGCGGTCAGCGCCAATATAAACATTGGCTTCATGCGCCAGCATAAGCGGCTCATCACCCACTTGGGCGGCATTGTGGTGGGGCAGGGCAATTTTTGTGGCGTGTTTCAACTGGGCGCGATAACCGCGCATCAAAATAGCGGGACGTTTGTTCTGTGTTGCAAAATGCCGCGCCAAACACTGCACGGTTGGGGTTTTGCCGTCCCCGCCCACTGTTAAATTGCCGACACAAATAATCGGTTTGCCGGGGTGTTGGGCATGGGTAAAAAGCCGATTTGCCGCCTCTAGCCCACCATATAACCAGCTTAGCGGCAACAAGGCTGTGCTTTGCCAGCTCTGGCTTTGTTGCCAAAAATCGGGTTCAGCCATTTTTTGCCTCAAAATCTGTATCTAAATAAGGCGCGAGCAAAGCCAAAATGCGTTGCCGTGCGCCCCTCAGATTGCCCGCATAATCTGTTGCTTGTTGGGCAATTTGTTGCCGCAACATAGTATCACTCAGCAAAGTTTGCACAATGGGCGCAAGTGCGGCATCGTTTTCTATCATCATCGCGCCACCTGATTTATCCAGCCCGTTAAATATCTCGGCAAAATTATCGGTTGATGTGCCGTGCAAAATGGCGCAATCCAATCGCGCGGGCTCTAGTGGATTTTGCCCACCATGCGCAATCAATGTGCCGCCCACCAATACCAGATTCACCACGCAAAAAAACAACCCCATTTCGCCAATCGTATCGGCCAGATAAATTTCGGTATTGGCGGTGGGCAATTCGCCTTTGCTCCGTTGTTTGACACTCAACCCCATAGCCCGCATCTGGCTAGCCAGCGCATCGCCGCGTTCGGGGTGGCGGGGTGCAATCAATGTTAATAAATCGGTAAAAGCGGATTGCAACGCGTTATGTGCGTTGGCAACCATTGCCTCTTCACCAGCATGGGTGCTGGCCGCCAGCCAACAGGTGCGCTGGCCGATGGCTTGGCGCAGGGCGGCAAGTTGTGCCGCATTAGCCGCCAAAGGCGGAGCATCAAATTTGAGATGACCGGGCGTGTGAATGGGCTGGTCGGTAAGCTGGTGCAGTCGCGCTTTGGTGGTATCATCTTGCGCCATAATGAGCGAAAAATGCGCCAACAGGCTGGCCGCAATGGTGGGTATTTTTTGCCAGCGGCGAAAAGAAGTGAGCGACAAGCGGCCATTCACCAAAGCTGTTGGAATGTTGCGATGTGCCAATTCTGTCAGCACATTTGGCCAGATTTCGCTTTCCACAAACAGGGCTAATCGCGGTTGCCAATGGTCAAGAAATTTGTTCACCCATAGGCGGCGGTCAAGCGGGATGAATTGATGAATAAGCTGTATATTGGGCTGGCCAGCAATATAGTCGGCGGCAATTTTGGCCGAACTGCGCGAGCCAGTGGTCAACAAAATGGTGACCGATTGATACCCCGCCAATATATCGCTGATGAGGTGCAAAACCGATAGGGTTTCGCCCACGCTGGCGGCATGCACCCAGACAATATCGCCCTTTGGGCGCACCACACTGGCTTGGCCGCGTTTTTCGCCCAGCCTTGCGGCCTCATCGCGCCCGCGCAGGGCGCGCCAATAAAGCCAGCCAATCAATAATGGGCCTATCAACCATGTCGCATATTGATAGAGGGTGATAGCGCGCATTAAATGTTCCCATTATTGGGAAATTGCTTTTGATAGAGGTCGGCATAAATGCCCCCTGCCACAAGTAAATCTTCATGTTTGCCCGTTTCAACAATTTTGCCGTCATCCATCACAAAAATATGGTCGGCATGCATAATGGTAGAAAGGCGGTGGGCAATCACCAGCGAGGTGCGCCCTTGCATCAACTGGTGCAAGGCTTGTTGCACCTGATGTTCCGAACCTGTATCCAGCGATGAGGTCGCCTCATCAAGCAATAAAATCGGTGCGTCTTTAAGCACCGCCCGCGCAATCGCAACGCGCTGTTTTTGGCCGCCTGATAGCCGCAAGCCGCCCTCGCCAACTTTAGTGTCATAGCCTTGCGGCAAAGCGGATATAAATTCATGCGCGGCGGCTTGTTTGGCGGCTTGTTCAATTTTCTCTTGGGTGGCATTGGGGTTGCCAAAAGCGATATTGGCGGCGATGGTATCGTCAAATAAAAATGGGTCTTGCGTCACCAGCCCAGTGGCCAAGCGCAATGAGGCCAGCGACACATCGCGCACATCTTGGTCATCAATTAAAATGCGGCCTTTGGTTACATCAAAAAACCGCAATACCAGATTTATCATTGTTGACTTGCCCGACCCTGAAGCCCCCACCAGCGCAACGCTTTGGCCAGCGGCAACCTCCAACGATACGCCATTAAGCGCGGGTATGGTGCGCGTGCTATAGGCAAAAGACACATCTTCAAACCGAATAGACCCCCCCGTAACTTGCAGGGCGGTCGCGTTAGGCTTGTCAATAATTTCGTCACTTTGGTCAAGAATAGCAAAAATTCTTGTGCCAGCCGCCACGCCTTCTTGCAACAAACTGCCCATATTGGCGGTGGCGCGCAAAGGTTGATAAACCATAAGCAAAGCAGTGATGAAGCCCATAAATTCGCCCGCCGTCAACATGCCTTGCATGGATTGATAGCCGCCAAAGAAAATAATTGTGGCAACGGCTATGCCGCTCAATGCTTCTAGCGAGGGGCTGGCCACCATGCGGGCGCGGGTGGCACCCATAACAAATTGCATAATGCGGTTAATGTTGGCGCGGGCGCGTTCAATTTGGCTGTCTTCTTGCCCATAGGCTTTTACGATGCGCAACCCCCTTAATGTTTCGGATAAAAAAGTGGCCATACCGCCAGTTTCTTCCAGCCCCTGCCGTGAGGCACGGCGCGTTACTTTGCCGATGCGTGACATCGCAATAATGCCAAGCGGCACAACAATAATTGTATAAATGGTGGCCAGATGCCAGTTAATGGCGAACATAGCACCAATCAGCGCAATTACGGTGATGATATGGCGCGCTAAAACAAGGACGCTTTGGGTTAAGGTTTCGCGCAGCTTGTTGGCATCATTCATAAAAATTGCAATATATTCGCCAGAATGGTGCTGACTGATATAGGCCAAATCGCCACGCACAAGGCGTTGAAATAAATCATGTTGCAAATTAGCGGTGCTACGTTGGCCAACAAGGGCCATAATAAAATTGGCGGCAAAAGTTGCTGCGCCACGCAGTAATGAAATAATAACGACCACGATAGGGATTATCACCAGCATATTTTGATTTTTGGCGTTAAAAACTTGGTCAATGGCCTGTTGAATAAGCCATGGAAAAGTTGCCGTTGTTGCCGCCACCACTATATTGGTTAAGAGCGACAGCACCAACAAATTCCAAAAAGGCCGCAAATAGCTTGATAATACGCGCTTGATGATAAGCAAGGTGCGCGACTTTCGCTTTGATTTGTCCTTTAATGGTGGGGTTTTATCTGTCAATTCTGATGTCCCTAATGATTCAGGAGTGATTCGCAAAATATAACATACCATAATGGCTTGTATATTTTACAAACCTGCCAGCATCATATTTTCCACCAATAGAGTGGGTGCGTTGATACCATAGCGGAACTGCAAATCATCGGCGGGCGTTAAATGCGCGAACATATCGCGCAAATTGCCAGCAATGGTAATCTCGCTCACGGGATAGGCCAGCGCACCATTTTCAATCCAAAAGCCCGATGCGCCGCGACTATAATCGCCTGTTACGCCATTAACCCCCATGCCAATCAGCTCGGTAACATAAAAGCCTGTGCCAATATCGGCCAATAAGGTTTTTACCGATTTTTTGCCCGCCGCCATATAAAGATTGGTGGCACTGGGGCTGGGCGGTGCGCCGATGCCACGTGCCGCATGGCCGTTGCTGGTAAGCGATAATTGCCGCGCTGTTGCGGTATCTAGCAACCAGCACGACAATATGCCATCGCGCACAATTTGCAAATGGTCGGGTGCCAAGCCCTCGCCATCAAAGCCAACCGAACGCAAGCCGCGTGGCCGTTGTGGGTCATCAATAATCTGCACATCAGGCGGCATAATTTGCGTCTGTAGCGCGTCTTTCAAAAAAGAAGTGCCACGCGCAATGGCCGCGCCAGAAATCGCGCTGACCAAATGCCCCAACAAAGAGCTGGCCACGCGTGGGTCATAAACCACTGGAATTTTCGCGCTTTGGCTTTTGCGCGGATTAAGCCGTTTGAGGGTGCGGCTGGCGGCGCGGTGGCCAATTTCTGCTGGCGAATCAAGGTCGGCCAAATGCCGCACATTATGGCTGGCATAATCGCGCTCCATTGCCTCGCCTTGCCCACCCACCACTGTACAGCCAATGGAAAAATTGCTGGCCGTATAAGCCCCGACAAAGCCATGACTGGTAACAAGCGCGGTTGTGCCGCGTGACCAGCCCACACCCGCGCCTTCCGAATTGGTGATACCATCATGGCTACGCGCCACATCTTCGGCTTCTTGTGCCATTGCTTGTAGCTGGTCATTGCTGGGTTCGGTCGCGTCAAAAATATCCAAATCTGGCCAGTTTTTGGCCAGCGCGTCTTGCTCGGCCAATCCGCAAAATCTATCTTCAGGCACAGCGCGTGACATATTAACGGCTTGTTCGGCCAGTCGCGCTAAAGATTTTTCATCAATCGCCGAGCCCGACACAAAAGCCTGTTGTTGGCCAATTATGGCACGCACCCCAACATCGCGGCTTTCGGCGCGTTCGGTGTCTTCCAGCTTGCCCATACGCACCGAAACCCCCAGAGACGCGCTATCGCTCACCAGCACATCAGCCGCTTGCGCGCCTTGTGCCAGCACCATATCAACAATTTTTCGCGCCAGCGTGATATTGCTATCGGTCATTTGATTTTTCATGCCTGATTTTTCATGGGTAGGGGGGTCGCTCGCTTACTACTATGTTGTTTTAGCAAAGCCTTCAGTAAAATTGCCCGACAGTCTTTTGCGGGCATGATGGCTTTTGCGCCCATGATGGACTAATTTGCCGCGTTTATCTTCATCATCGGGGCGCGAGCAAGCACGGCGCAAAATAGCAAAATAACCATCGGCCATTTCCATCCGCTCCCCAAAACCATCAGCCATTAAAGCTTTGTGCAACAAAGGCAGGCGGTAGCAGGGAATATACATCAGCAAATGATGCTCAACATGATAATTCACCCAATAGGGCGCAAATAATAGCCGTGCCAACCAGCCGACTTTGATTGTGCGCGCATTGCGAAACGGGTCATTATCATCTGGCACAATGGCGTGTTCGGCAATGTTGCGAAGCCGCGTGATGGCCATGTGATAAGTGGTAAAAGGCAACACCCAAAATAGCAGATAATAACTCCAGTGAAACACAACGGCACAAGCGGCAAAAATTATCATATTGGCCAGTATTGCCGCGCCAAGTTTTTGCCAAAAATGCTTGAGTCGCGCCAAAAATGGCAAGGTTTTTTCGCCAAATGCATTGACAATTTGTGCTTTGCGCTGGCTATAGGCGGTTTGTCCACTCATATCGCGGATAAGTTTGCGCCATAGGCTTTTGCG
>JBPCVS010000188.1:0-2923 GCA_051010295.1 Parvibaculales bacterium
TGTGGGATAGCGTGGATGCCAGCTATGAAGAACAACTCAATAATGAACGTTGGGCACAACGCACCGCCGGCCAAACCCAAGACCACCGCGAAGGCGTAAAAGCCTTTAATGAAAAACGCGATGCCGACTTTGTGGGGAAATGATGGGTGAGTAAAAAAGCCGATTTTGTTGGGGATAACCATGATGGCAAATTACGCGAATCATATAAGTTGCTCGCTATGGCGAGTAGCAGAACAAAGCAAAATCAATATATTGGTGAATCTTTACCAATAAGCGAATGGTGACATGATGAGCAATCCTCCACATACGCAGCAACCCATTGAAAATAAATTGTTTTATGGGGATTGCTTGACCATTATGAAAGAAATGCCACCTGCCAGCATTGACCTGATTTATCTTGACCCACCTTTTAATTCAAACCGCGATTATAATGCTATCTATAAGGATGAAACTGGCCGCCAGTTACCCGACCAGATAGACGCGTTTTGCGACACATGGCAACTTGATGAAGAGCGCGAACGCGCCATAAGAGACATGCCTATTCTTATGGAACAACACGGCATTGATAGTGCGGTTATTCAATTTTGGGATTTTTGGACACAAGCTTTGCGTAATACACAACCCAAGCTTTTGGCTTATTTATCTTATATGACCGAACGACTTTTGCCGATGAAACATCTATTAAAACCGACAGGCTCTATTTATTTGCACTGCGACCCAACCGCCAGCCATTACATAAAAATTATGATGGATGTGATATTTGGGGATAAGAATTTTTTGAATGAAATTATTTGGGGCTATCGCACGGGCGGTGTGAGCAAGCGATATTTTAGCCGCAAACATGACATTCTTTTATTTTATGCTGGTGGAAAAAATTACACCTATAATCCGCAACAAGAGAAAGCTTACACAAAATCAAAAAATCGTAAAGCTGGGGTGGTAAATTATGGTGCTGGTGAAGCCGAATTTTATGAGGATGCAGAGGGTGTGTATAATATAGTGAATATGCGCGATATTTGGGAAATATCATATCTCAATAGCCAAGCAAAAGAGCGACTGGGCTATGCCACGCAAAAACCGCTTGCCTTGCTAGAGCGCATTATCAAAGCCTCTAGCAATGAGGGAGATGTGGTGTTTGACCCATTTTGTGGGTGCGCGACCACCATTGAGGCGGCGCAAAATTTGGGGCGCAAATGGATTGGGGTTGATATTGCTATCCACGCCATAAAACGTGTATCGCAGGCGCGGTTGCAAGATAGACTCGGGCTTATTGATGGGCAGGATTATATGATTGAGGGCATACCCCGTACTATCGAAGGCGCACGCGATTTATGGGAACGCGACAAATATCATTTTCAAAAATGGGCGGTGGAGCAGGTTGATGGATTTGTTACGACCAAACGCACTGCCGATGGCGGTATTGATGGGCGGCTTTATTTTACGCAAACCGACAGCGACAAAGAACTATCAAGCATGGTGCTTGAGGTTAAGGGCGGCAAAAATGTGGGCATATCCACTGTGCGCAATTTGCGCGGCGTGCTGGAGAGCAACACCGCACTAATGGCGGGGCTGATTGTGCTAGAGCCATTGGGTGAGCGTAAATTGGCAAATTTCAAAAGCGAGATGGCACAGGCTGGGGATTTAGAGGTGAATGGTGTTAAATATCCGCGTATGCAGATATTATCAATTGCTGATATATTTGACAATCGGCGTTTTGAAATACCAAGCCCAGTTAAAGCTGTGGGAGAGGCGCAACCGAATTTATTATTGGGTGAGAGCAACCGCTAAATTCAAAAATTATTAATTTTAGTTGACCTATAGACTTTGCATCCAAAATGTGGGCAAGTAGTCAAATGTCAAAATGCTAACTTTAATTAAGAAAAGAACCCCAATGCCACCGAATTTTGATGATATTTTAAGTACCATTGAACAATCCGACCCAAAAAATGACTGGGTAGGGGTAATTTTCGAAAGTAGTCTGGATTATTATGTCTATAAAGATGATGTAAATTTGCGAATCGAAGAGTTAAAAGATTATCCAGATTCGGAAAACGAAAGCTCGGAACGTGAGTTATTTTCTGAACCTTGGTTAGACAACTTGCCCAATAACAGAACTTATAGGCGTTATTATAAAATATATTTCAATTCATCTATTTTGATTGAAATAATGCTACTTTCGGTTGATGGTGGGCGGGCAACAATACCTTTGCCAGTATCTCGTGATAATTTAAGAATTAGAAGTTCGCTAGATTTAGCCGTCGCAAAAATTGTTGGTAATCTAGAAGCCCTTGACAAATATTTAGAGCGATTGAAACTTACTGAATGATAGTTAATGCAAGGCTTAACGTTTTTTCGGGTTAGCTTGCTTTAATCGTTTCGTATTAGGCGGAGATTGGAAATAGGAAAGAAGGCCGTTTCGCTCTTTCCATCTACAAACCAATTGCATACAACTATGTTATTATCATCCTGTCCATGTCGAGAAACTGTCATTTCTGGACTGCCTGATTTTAATTCAACGACATCGCCAACTTTGATATTATCTGCCATCTTTCTGTTTCCTATACTCAAAATTAAATGGGCATATACTTTATTTTGATTCGCAGGCTATTGACAATCTATTTTCCTAAAAATAAATCTCATTTATCCAGTCTGTCTAAATCGCGCACTGCGCCGCGGGCTGCGCTGGTGGCGAAGGCGGCATAGGCTTTGAGGGCGCGGGATACGGCTCGCGTGCGTTTTTCTTTGGGTTGCCACGCTTGTTTGCCTTTTTTCTCCATAGCCGCCCGCCGCTTTTTGAGTTCCGCCTCATCCACTGCCAGATGAATCCGCCGCGCTTTGATGTCAATTTCAATCATATCGCCATCTTGCACCAGCCCCAACATGCCGCCTTCGGCTGCCTCTGGCGATACATGGCCAATAGAAA
>JBPCVS010000189.1:0-2676 GCA_051010295.1 Parvibaculales bacterium
GCCGCAATAAATTTCTTGCACCTGCGCTCCACTTGGCAACATGGTCAGCACAATTTGCGCATCTGTTACCGCCGCTTTAATATCTTGTGCAATTTGGCCACCCGCTTTTTTTAGCGCGTTCATGGCCGCATCCGACAAGTCAAACCCCGTCACCTGATAGTCTGCGGTCACAAGATTTTTGGCCATCGGCAATCCCATATTGCCCAATCCGATAAAACCGATTTTTTTCATATCGTCCTCCTTTTAATCAAAGCTTAATTCATCTGCCCCAAGCGGCTTAAAAATAGCATCAATATCCGCCTGTTTTACAATCGCATGGTCGGCGGGTTGCCAATTTGGGGCGTTATCCTTTTCAATAATAATAGCACGCACCCCCTCATAAAAATCTGGCAACTGCATCAGCCGCGTTACGGCCCGCAATTCAATCCGCAGACATTCATCAAAATCGGCCATTGCGCCATCGTGCATTTGTCGCAAAGCCACCGCGCAGCTGGTCGGCGACTTGCTGGCAATACGCGCCAACTGTGCCGCTGCCCATTCGGTTTTTTCGCCCTCTAAAGCATCTATAATATCAATAACATTTGCCCCCACAAATAGCCGATTAATATCATCTTGCACATCAATAAGCGGTGCGCTGGGCGGGGGTGTGTGGTGGCTTTCTAAAATGACTGCGACATTTTCTGCAGTGGCCGCCCCACCCGCCAGCGCGGTTTTTACCGCATTAAGCTGGTCTGATTGCATATAATGCGTGGTGATGCCAGCGTAACAACAATCTGCCGCCTGTAATTGCGCCCCTGTTAACACCAGATAGGCCCCCAACGCGCCCGCCAAACGTGGCAAAAAATATGTGCCGCCCACATCGGGCAACAAGCCAATGCCAGTTTCAGGCATGGCAAACCGAGTGCGCTGGGTGGCAACACGATGACAACCATGCACTGACACACCAACGCCACCGCCCATTGTGATGCCATCCATCAACGCAATATAGGGTTTGGGATAGGTTTTTATCAATCGGTTAAGCCGATATTCCTCACGATAAAAATCCCGCGCTTGGGGTGCGCCAGCTTGGCCCCAATCATGGAGGGCGCGAATATCACCGCCAGCACAAAATCCCTTATCCCCCGCGCCTTCAATAATCACATGGTCAATATTGCTATCATCGGCCCACGCCACAAGCTGTGGAAACATTGCGCGCACCATTGACAAGGTGAGCGCGTTAAGGGCCTCGGGGCGGTTGAGCGTGATGATACCGCTTGCGCCATTTTGTTGAAACTTGACCGCACTCATGGGCGCAAAATATCTCGCGCAATAATCACGCGCATAATTTCATTGGTGCCTTCCAAAATCTGATGAACGCGCAAATCGCGCACCATGCGTTCAACTTCATAATCTTGCAAATAGCCATAGCCGCCATGTATTTGCAACGCTTCATTGGCCACCTCAAAACAAATATCGGTCACAAAACGTTTGGCCATTGCCGAGTGGCGCGTTTTGCTGGCCATATCAGCATCCAAAATATGCGCGGCATCATACAACATCAACCGCGCAGCTTCTAAATGTGTCGCCATATCAGCCAGCTTAAATTGAATGGCCTGAAACTCAGAAATAGCCTGCTTAAATTGCGTCCGCTGTTTGGCATAATCAAGTGCTTTGTCATAAGCGCGTTGTGCCGTGCCCAAAGAACAAGCCGCGATATTTATGCGCCCACCATCTAGCCCCATCATGGCAAATTTGAAACCATCACCCTCTTCGCCAATCCGATTGGCCACTGGCACACGGCAATCTTCAAAAATAACTTGGCGCGTGGGCTGGCTGTTCCAACCCATTTTCTTTTCATCTGCACCAAAACTTAAACCCGGTGTGCCTTTTTCAATAATAAAACAAGAAATCTCTTTTTTGCCTTCTGCTTGGCCAGTGCCTATCATGGCAACATAAATGTCAGATATGCCCGCACCCGAGATAAAAGATTTGCTGCCATTGATGATATAATGGTCGCCATCACGCACCGCATGGCTGCGCATGGCCACCGCATCCGACCCCGAATCTGGCTCGGTGAGGCAATAGCTGGCAATCAATTCCATCGTTGTTAAACGCGGCACATAATGGGCGCGTTGCTTGGCCGACCCGAAACTATCAATCATCCAGCTGGCCATATTATGAATACTCAAAAAAGCGGCGGTGGAAGTGCAACCAGCCGATAAAGCCTCAAAAATAATGGCCGCATCCAAGCGCGACAAAGCACTGCCGCCATGCTCTTCTTGCAAATAAATACCAGCAAAACCCAGCCCCGCCAAATCGCGCAAGACATCAACAGGAAAATGCTTTTGCGCATCCCACGCCTGCGCGTGGGGTGCCATTTTGTCCATTGCAAAATTATAAGCCATATCCTGTATGGCGCGTTGTTCTTCGTTGAGTATCACCTTATTACCCCATTTGAATTTTGCCTATATTTGTGCCTAGCGTGCCGAGTGTCAAATTCTTTTTCACGCCCAACCGCTTGCGCGGTTGGGCGTGATTCTTCTTTCTCCCAAGCGATGCTCTTGCGTCAAATTATGTTCGCTTCGCTCACATAATTGCGCGAGCCGCTTGGGACGGGTCGCCATCTGCTGACGCAGATGGACGTTTATTCTTTTCCCATTCACACCTGTTTTTGTTTTTACCCTCCTGTTTTTTCCC
>JBPCVS010000190.1:0-4590 GCA_051010295.1 Parvibaculales bacterium
ATTTTATAATGCCGCCAGAGAATTTGGCGAAGGCAAATTGAATGTGGACGACATCAAAGAAAAGCTGAAAAATGCCGCTTTGTGGTGCTTTCAAGATGATGGCACAACCTTGAATCATAAATATTTCCACGACCATCTTTATAAAAGGTTCACTGGTGGGGCGAAAAATGGATATTACGGCTGGTCTGGCTTGCGCTATTTTCTGTATGAATATGAATTGAAGCTCTTGCGTGATAGCCACCACGAAGAAAAAAAGGTGCATTGGGAAAGTTTGACTAAAACGCCCTCCAAAGAGGTTTCAATTGAACATATTGCTCCACAAGCTCCAACAGATGAGTGGAAAGCTGACTTCGCGGGCGTGGCACAGGCGGATTACTATCACTATTGCGGTTCTATCGGCAATTTTCTTCTTTTGTCGCGGTCAATTAACAGTGCCCTGCAAAATTTTAATTTTGCCAATAAAAAGCACCCAAAATTTGATGATAACAACAAAATGATTCGTGGCGGCTATTCCAATGGTTCATACTCTGAAATTGAAGTTGCCAATTCGGGCGATGACAAATGGACTCCCGAAAGAATTGAAACACGCGGCATGCAGTTGCTGGAATTCATGGCGGAAAGATGGGATTTCCGTTTTGAAAGTGAACAGGCCAAGCGCGCACTTCTCTTTCTCAACCCCGAAGCATAGCCTCCCACCCCCCATGTTCCCCGAATAGGTGGGGGTGTGATGGCGCGGCGGCAAGCAAGTTTCGCCCAAAAGAGTTTATTCGGCGGCCAGTTGTTTGGCCGCATTATCTTGGCGGCCACGAATAAGTTTGCCGGGCATTTTGCCGCTTGGCGCGCCATCATCATAGGTAACAACGCCGCTTACAATGGTGTAGCGATAGCCGCTAATATGTTGAATAAGCCGCCGTCCGCCGGCTGGCAAATCATGCACCATTTTTGGCTCGCCTAATTGTAGCGCGTCAAAATCAATCACATTTATATCGGCCTTATAGCCCGGTGCAATCACGCCGCGATCGTGCAGACCATAAAGCTCTGCGGTTTCGCGGGTTTGTGCCGACACTGCTTCTTCCAGCCCAAAGCGATGACCACGTGCGCGGTCGCGCACCCAATGTGACAATAGATAGGTTGGAAAACTGGCATCGGTAATCACGCCACAATGCGCCCCGCCATCAGACAGGCTGAGCACCGTATTGTCATTTTGGAACATCTCATAAATATGGTCATAATTTTGATTGGCATAATTAAGCACTGGCAAAAACACATAGCCCTTGCCATCATTTTCCATCAACATATCAAACACAATTTCGGCGGGTGAAACGCCTTGCGCCGCCGCCATTGCCGCAACGCTGGTTTTGCCTTCGGGTTCATAATTGGGCACACCATCTTGCATAAGCGGAAACATATTATCAAAGCCCAAAGTGATGAGGCCAAAAATGCCCACCCCGCTTGGCAGACCATCGCCATCATAATTGGGTTGTTCACCCGCAAAATACGGCGCACTTTCAATCAGGCTTTTGCGACAGGCAGGGTCGCGCAATTTCTCCAGCCTTTGCGCAACTGGCAAATCAGCCAATGGCTGATATTCAGGGTGCAAAGAAAATGGGTGAATGGTGCTTTCCCACCCCAAAATAAGGCCGGGTGCGCGCAAGGCAATTTGTGCTTTGATATTTGCGCCATCGGCCACTGCCGCATCGGTCATTTTCAACAAATCGCGCCAGCTATCCTTATCAAGCGGGTTTTGCAATAGCGCATAGCTTATCGGCAACCCGGTTTGTTTGGAGGCTTCGGCCATCCAGTTAAATTCGTCTTCGGCGGGGTTCAAATCAGAAGCCATTTCAAACACGCCATAGCCGCCCCTTTGCATGGCTTTGGCGATGCCGACCAGCTCGTCCTTATTGGCGAAAGTGCCCGGCACGGGCACCCCATCTTTTGACAAATGCAACATGGTGCGCGAGGTAGAAAAACCCAACGCGCCAGCGCGCATCGCATCTTCAACAATCGCGCCCATCGCTTCAATATCTTCTGGTGTTGCGGCTTCATTATTTGCGCCGCGTTCGCCCATCACATAGGCGCGCACCGCGCCATGCGGAATTTGCGTGGCGACATCTAAAGCGCGGGGCATTTTTTCCAGCGCGTCCAGATATTCGGGGAAACTTTCCCATTCCCATGTAATGCCTTCGGCCAAAGCCGCGCCGGGAATATCTTCCACGCCTTCCATCAGGCCAATCAACCAATCATGTCGGTCGGGGCGCGCTGGCGCAAAGCCAACGCCGCAATTTCCCATCACCACAGTGGTCACGCCATTCCAGCCCGATGGCGTTAAATAAGGGTCCCATGTCACTTGCCCATCATAATGGGTGTGAATATCCACCCAGCCGGGTGTAACCAAATCGCCTTTGGCATCAATCTCAATTTTGCCTTCTGCCGACACCGTGCCGACTTCTATAATCGTGCCATCTTTGACGCTAATATCGGCCATGCGAGCGGCATTGCCTGTGCCATCAACCAGCTTGGCATTGCGTATTACTAAATCAAACATAATTTTCTCCCCATTCATTACGTGCATTTATTACGTGCATTTTTTCTATGAATGAGTAAGCTTGCTTCACACAGAAAATAAAATCAAGGGGATATTACAATGTTATATAAATTTTCGAAACAATTACCATTAAAGGCATTACTGAGGGCATTATTGGTTGGGGCGGCTGTGGCAGGCCTGTCACTGCCGACACTGGCACAAAATAGCACTTTGCTTGGCACAGAATTAACTGTTTTGGGGTCAAACCCTAAAGCCTCCAAAGATGGCATGATTCCAGCATGGACAGGCGGTATAACCAAGCCACCAGCAGGCTATCAAAAAGGTGGCGACCATATTGACCCTTATGCAAATGATAATGTGTTATTTACCATTACCGCCGCCAATATGGATAAATATGCCGACCGCCTTGCACCCGGCATACAAGCCTTGCTGAAAAAATACCCCAATAATTTCAAAATGCCAGTCTATCCGAGTCGGCGTTCTTGTGCGTTGCCAGAATTTGTTTATGAGGAAACCCGCAAAAATGCCGACCGCGCAAAACTTGTGGAAGATGGCAATGATATTGCCAATGCGCGAGTAGGTGTGCCGTTTCCTGTGCCGCAATCGCCTGTTGAAATTTATTGGAATCATAATTTTCACTATCACGGACATCGTCTAAACGCGCAGACAGTGGGCGGCACAATTTATCCCAATGGTAATTGGACGCGGGTATCACGCCACGACAAAAGATATAATTTTTATGCCGACCCGCAAGCCTCTTTTGCCGATATTGGCAATAAGCAATTTTATTGGATGGGGACTTGGTCTGCGCCAGCGCGGTTTAATGGTATGGGCTTTACTATGGTCAACACCATCAATCAGGTTGAAAAACCGCGCTATGGTTTCTTTTTTCGCCCCGACCAGCGCAAAGTGGTGCGCTCTACCCCAGCCGCCACCACCCATGATGGACCATTGAGTACCTCTAATGGGCTGCGCAATAATAATAATATGTTTGTGTTTTCTGGCTCACCCGACCGCTTTAACTGGACGTTGAAAGGCAAGCGCGAATTATATGTGCCATATAATGCCTATAAAGCCAGCAACACAGAGGTTGATGCCAAGCAATTATTAAAACCTTACGCCCCCAACCCAGATTTTTTGCGCTATGAGCTGCACCGCGTTTGGGAAATTGAGGCGGTTGGCAAGCCCAAAACCAATCCCGCTTTTCAAAAACGGGTGTTCTATGCCGATGAGGATAGCTGGATTTTTCTACATTCTGATTTATATGATAAAAATGATTCGCTGGTGCGGGTGCATCAAGCGTTCACCAAAAATTATTATGAGACACCAGCCTGCGTGTTTGAGTTTGATGTGATTTATGATTTGGCTTCTGGCATGTATAATATAGACCATGCCAAATTTGAGGATGGGCCTGCCAATCTGGATGACCCTGATATTGATAAACGTATTTTTGGGTCGTCAGCTTTAAGGCGGGCTGTCTCGCGTTAGGGCTGGTGGTGTAGAGTGTCGGTGAAACAAATGCCGATTGATTTCGCACTGCCGATTGATAGTGCGGAAATTAAAGGCTTTCTTGATGAGGCCGAAGCCCATGCTTTGCAAATGGCATTGGCGGGGCTGGGTGATACGCAGCTTATCAAACAAGGGCTATGCGTTGAGATTGGTAGCTATTGCGGCAAATCCACGCTTTATTTGGGGGTGGTGTGCCAACAGCTTGGTGTGCCATTGGTGGCGGTTGACCATCATCGCGGCTCGGAAGAAAACCAACCCGGCGAAGACTATTTTGACCCCGATTTGGCCGATGGCGAAGGCGGTATGTCATCATTGGCGGTGTTTCGCCAAACCATCAGCCGCGCAGGGCTGGAAGATACCATCGTGCCAGTGCTGGCCGATTCGGTTTTGGTGGCGCGGGTGATAAGCGCGCCATTGGCTTTTGTGTTTATTGATGGCGGCCATTCCATGCCTGCCGCGCTGGCTGATTATAGAAATTGGGGCGCACGGGTGATGGCGGGCGGATTATTGGCTATCCATGATGTGTTTCCCGACCC
>JBPCVS010000191.1:0-6144 GCA_051010295.1 Parvibaculales bacterium
TGGTTCATTAGAAAATTTTAAGTCCTGCGGTATATGGCCAATAGAAGCAAACGGATAAATATGCGTATCCGCCCCGATTATTGTGTCGCCTGTGATAACAACATGTGACTCTAAAATAACATTATCACCCAGCACCACCTGCGCACCAATATGGCAATAGGGGCCGATTTGAACATCGCTACCCAGCTTTGCCCCCTCGTCAATTATCGCTGTTGGATGAATCGCCATTGTCAAACACTCCGAAACTTCCCATTAAAGGGCTTCGGCACAAGCAACAAATAAAACATTATAACATTATATTACATTCTTCTTTTTTCTCATTCGTTTTACAAAAGCAATATCCCGATACACTTCGGTAAGTGGGCGGGCGGGCACACCTGTCACATCAGAATGGGCTGGAATGGAAGTTAAAACCCCCGCCCCCGCACCAATGCGGCTATGCTCACCAATTGTCAAATGCCCTGCCACGCCCGCTTTGCCGCCCATCTGCACATAGTCGCCTACATGGGTGCTGCCCGCAATGCCGCATTGTCCCGTGATAATGCAATGCCGCCCCAACACCACATTATGCGCCAGATGCACTTGATTATCCAGCTTGCACCCTTCGCCAATAATGGTATCGGAAAAACTGCCCCTATCAATGGCGCAGGCCGCGCCCATCTCCACATCGGCTTGAATAATAACCCGCCCTAATTGCGGAATTTTTATGTGGTGCGCGCCCATCGCAAAGCCAAAGCCATCACTGCCAATAGTTGTATTGGCGGCAATAATCACATTATCGCCGATGAGCGCGTAACCAATCACCGTGTTCGCACCAATCGTGCAACCGCGCCCAATAACCACGCCATGCCCAATAATCGCGCCTGAGGCGATGGTGCTATCGCGGCCAATATGCGCCTGTGCGCCAATTATCGCGCCCACGCCTATTTGCACATTTTCTTCAATTTTTGCCGATGGATGCACATGGCTACCCTGCCCATCGCCTAACACATCTTCAGGCATATTGCCAAGCATCGGCAAAGAACGCGCTGCTTGCGGATAAAAATATTGCGCCGCCAGTGCCATAGCACGATAGGGGTCGGCACAAATCAAGGTCGGGATAGAACCGCAAGCATCGGCCAGTTTTTCCGTCACCAAAATACCGCCCGCTTTGCACGTGGCAAGCGGCGGGGCGGCTTTTGGATTGCTCAAAAAACTAACACAATCTGGCGTGGCTTCCAGCAATCCAGCAATATCGGCAAAAACCAAATCGCCCACATCATCGGCTAGGCGCGCATCCACAATTTCCGCCAGCCGAGACGCAACGATAGGGTCGGACTTTTGGTAAAATCGTGTGTCAATCATGCGCTACCTCGCTTTTTATCTATTTGTCACCTCATCTTTATTGCGCTGGCCGCTTTTGCTCAATGGGTGTCACTTTCACGCTCGTTAGTTTTTTATCAAGCCTTACAACCAATTCCTCCGTCACATTAATAAGCGGACTGGCATAAAACACCGCCTCACGGCGCATCACAATATGCGCTTTGCGGGCGCGGGCAATTTCGTTCAATTCTTCCTGCATCACTTCCAAAATTTTGTTTTGTGCCGCTTCACCACCCGCTTGAATAGCCGCCGCTTCACGCGCCAATTTTTCGCGCTCTTGCGCTTCTTTGGTGCGAAATTCCGATACCCTGCTCTGCAACGCATCTGGTGCCATCAAATTTCTCTGCTCTTCTATTCTTGCAACTTCATCTTGCAAATTTTTGCGCGTTTCTTCGGCATCGGCACGCACTTTTTGAATTTGCGTTGAAAGCTGGTCAGCCACGCTTCTGCCTGCTTTAGAGGCGGCAATCGCCCGATTAGCATCAAACACAATCACGACCAAATCTTCTTGCGCCATCGCCTTTTGGGGCAATGCTATTTGTAGTGCCACCAACCCAGCACCCATCACTATAAATGCAAAAAACAAATTTCTCATATCTTACCTCAATTAAAAAACGGTTCCCACCGAGAAGCGGAAAAACCGCGGTTCATCATAATCTTCTTTTACAATCGGGCGCGCCCAATCAAACCGCACTGGTCCGAAAGGCGAACGCCACGAAATACTTAACCCATAAGTTGCCCGAAAGGCAAACCTATCTGCAACATCATCTGATGCTTGCACATCAGTATCGCCTAGCCAGCCATAATCAATAAAGGCATTGGCGCGCATACCCACCTCTTTTGGAATACCCAGCGGTAGCGAAATCTCTGCAGTGCCAACCAGATAGCGATTTGCCCCCAACGCATAGCCTGTAGAAATCTGGCGGGGGCCGACACCATTGCGTTCAAAGCCACGAAACGACCGCCCACCCCGAAAAAACCTGTCCGTATATTGCACATTGCCACCCTTATAATCATAAATCGTGCCAAAAGTTCCACGCAAATGAAGAATATAGCCTTCAAATAATTCTTCATAAAAATTGGCCGCAAGGGTGGTGCGCAAAAAGGAAATATCCCCCATCGGGCCAGCAATATCTTGTCCAAATGAAAAATTCCAACCATCAGTCGGCTCAATAAAATCATCGCGTTTATCAATCACATAATAATAACCGACCTCTTGTTTCAAATTGGAATAGCCCGGATTAATACTGCCGCTCAATGTGTTATTGATAAGCTCATCATTAGAAACATTAAAAAATAAGCTCAGCCGCCCATCTTCTGATAGTGGAAAGCCCAGCGACAAACCTAAACCAGATTCTTCAGAAATAATACCACGCGATTCATCATATTCGGCTTGCGAATTAAAAATAGTGAACCCTGCCGACATATCACGGTTGAAAAAATATGGCTCGGTAAAGCCCACCACATAACGTTGCACCTCGCTACTGCCAGATATTTGCAGGCGCAAACGTTGGCCGCGCCCACGAAAATTGCGCTCGCTCACGCTCAAATCAACAGTCGCGCTTTCTGCCGAAGAATAGCCCACGCCAAAGCTGAGTTCACCAGTTGGCTGTTCGCGCACATTGACATCAATAATCGTTTTATCATCACTACTGCCGGGCGTTTCGGTAATTTCAACATCGGCAAAAAAGCCAAGCCCGCGCACTGCGCGTTCCGACCTGTTTAGCAATACGCGGTTAAAAGCATCACCCTCACTTAGCCGCAATTCACGACGTATCACCTCGTCCAAAGTGCGCGTATTGCCGTTGATATTTATGCGCTCCACATAAACCCGCGGCCCCTCCTCAATAACATATTCCACACGGATAATATGTTCTTCTTTGTCGCGGTGCGCACGCGGGCGCACATCGGCAAAGGCAAAACCCAATTCGCCAACCATTTTTGTCAATGCGTCCACCGTCTCGTCAATTTTGCGCGAATCATAACGCTCGCCAGCATGATGCACAATTTTCGTCTCAAATTCAGCAATATCTGTGCTTGTTAAAGTGGTCGCCACCCGCGCATCGCCAAATGTGTAACGTTGGCCTTCTTCAATGTTGAAAGTCACAAAAAATTCTTCGCCATTGCGTGTAAGCTCGGCAGTGGTGCTAACCACGCGAAAATCGGCATAGCCTTTGCTGAGGTAAAATCGGCGCAATAATTCGCGGTCATAAGCGATGCGGTCAGGGTCAAAATTATCATTAGACGAAAATGGCCGCCACCAGCGCGACTCTTGGGTTAACACTTCTTCGCGCAACCGCCCATCATCAAACACCCTATTGCCGATAAAATTAACCGACCGAATACCTGTCACTGGCCCTTCGGTAATTTCAAATATCAAATCAACGCGATTTTGCGGCAACTGAATAACTTTGGGTTCAATGCGCGCCGCAAACCGCCCTGAACGTCTATACAGCTCAATAAAACGCTCAACATCATCTTGCACTTTGGCACGGGTATAAATCTGCCGCGCTTTCAACACACTTTCTGCACCCAAATTTTCATCATTAATAACAGAATTGCCCTCATAGCGAACGCGGTTCACAATAGGGTTTTCAACCACCACAATCACCAACCCCTCACCCTCGCGGCGAATGGTTACATCGGCAAACAAGCCAGACGAAAATAATGTTTTGACAGAACGGTCAACCAATTCGGCATCATCTATCATGCCTTCTTTGATAAGCGTATAACTCAACACAGTATCACGTTCTACCCGTTGGGTGCCCTCAACACGGATTGTGCTAACAGGTGTGCCGATAAGCGCACCAGCAGGCATAATCGCCACAACCATAATGATTGTGCCAACGACCAATATGGCAAATTGGGCTAAAAAACGCGCCATAAACTCCCTTTATTTTATTTTGTTGTTTGTTTTAGCCGAATAAGCCCAGCCGTGAAAGGTCATTAAAAGTGACATAAGAAAAAAGTAATATCACCAATACCAGCCCAATACGCATACCAATTTCTTGCGCTCTTTCTGGCAGGGGTTTGCCAATAATGGCCTCATAAGCATAAAAAACCAAATGCCCGCCATCAAGCATGGGAATAGGAAATAAATTTATCAAACCAATGCTCACCGACAGCACCGCCGTTAAATTGATTAAAGCCACCAAGCCAAGCGTGGCGGTTTGGCCTGAAATTTGTGCAATACGGATTGGCCCACCAAGATTTTCAGCCGTTTCGCGCCCCATAATAATGCGCCCTAGCACAATAAAAGTTTGTTCAACAATAAAATAGCTTTCCTTCACCCCCATCCATAAAGCGGTTAGCGGGTCATAGCGCACGTGTCGCCAGCCATTTTCATCTGGCGTTACGGCCACGCCTAGTCGCCCAATATTATATTCATTGCCAAAGCGGTCGGTCTCCAAAACGCGGTCGGGTATCGCCACCAAATCAAGCAACGCACCATCGCGCATAATGGTAAATTTTAGCGGCACATTCGCACTCACCGTAACTTTGCGCCGCACCTCGTTAAAATGGTTAATTTCATCATCATCAATCGCGGTAATCAAGTCGCCAACCTGCAAGCCAGCGCGTTGTGCCGCGCTATTCTCTAGCACTTGCCCAATGGCTGGGTCGGTTACACGTTGGCCTAATACTGTATAAAGCAGAGCAAAAATAATAATCGCCAATAAAAAATTGGCAAATGGCCCCGCCGCCACCACCGCCGCCCGTTGCCACACAGGTTTATCAAGCAAAGTGGAGTCACGGTCTTCTTGTTTCATATCTTGCATTTTTTGGTGGTCAGGCGCGCTGGCCTCATTGGCATCACCGAAAAATTTAACATAACCACCCAATGGCACCCAGCCAATTTTCCATTGCGTGCCGTGACTATCACGCCATTGCACAAGGGCGCGGCCAAAGCCGACTGAAAAAACATCTACTTTTACATTACAACGCCGTGCCACCCAAAAATGCCCAAGCTCGTGAAAAAACACAACAACCGTCAGCACAGCCAAAAATGGCAGGATATAACCAAAGCCAAGATTGTTATACAGGTTTATTATCAGTTCCACTTGTCTCTCCCATGTGCCGCATTATGGATATTTTCAGCGGCATTAAAAGCCTGATTTAAGCTATTTTACGCATATTTAATCCAATTCACCCGCTCAATTCATCATATAGCCTTCAGTGAGGCTTTTTTATGGCATATTGCACCTATTGGTGCGACTCTAGCATAGTTTGCGTCATTTTTCTGGTTTCAAAGTCACACTGCACAAGCTTTTCCAAATTCTTATAATCACCCGATTCCCCGCTTTTTATGTCAACAATATCCGCCACGATTTTAGCTATATCGGTGAAACCAAGTCGGTGTGCCAAAAAAGCCTGCACCGCCACCTCATTGGCAGCATTCAAAATAGTCGGCACAAAACCGCCCGCCCGCATGGCCGCTTCGCACAAAGCCAGACAGGGAAATTTTTCTCTGTCTGGGGGTTCAAAATCCAACTGCCCAATAGCCGCCAAATCAAGGCGGGGTGCGTCTATAAATAGACGCTCAGGATAAGCCATGCAATGCGCCAGCGGGGTGCGCATATCTGGCAATGATTGATGCACAAGCACCGTGCCATCGCAAAAATATACCAACCCATGCACAATAGATTGCGGATGCACCAACACATCGCATTGCTCTGGCGCAAGCGCAAATAAATGCTGGGCTTCAATAAGCTCTAACCCTTTATTCATCATGGTTGCACTATCAACAGATATTTTCGCCCCCATATCCCAATTTGGGTGCGCGAT
>JBPCVS010000192.1:0-14665 GCA_051010295.1 Parvibaculales bacterium
TCAAAAACCAGCCCGACCGCCTCACCCATATTATCAATATCTTTTTGACCGATATGTCGCAAATTATTCAGGCGCATGCTGGCACAATTGATAAATATATTGGCGATAATATCATGGCTTTTTGGAATGCGCCAAGCCCAGTGCCGTGCCATGCTTATCAAGCGGGGGTGGCGGCATTGGAAATGGTGGCCGCGCTAGACAAGGTGAATGAGAAATTGCGTGCAGGCGCAATGTTGGATAATTGGCGCGGGGACATAAAAATCGGCATTGGCCTCAATAGTGGCGACACATTGGTTGGCAATATCGGTTCGCAACAAAGGTTTAACTATTCGGTGATGGGCGACACCGTCAATATCGCTTCGCGGCTGGAAGGACAAACCAAAATCTATGATGTGCCAGTGCTGGTGGGTGAACAAAATTATCGCGCAGCACTGGCCAGCGATGCGCATAAAAACGCGCCACTGGCTTTTATTGAACTTGATTTGATTATGCTGAAAGGCAAGGCAACACCAGAGCGGGTTTTTGCTTTGTTGGGCGATGCGCGGCTGGCACAAGCCGCTTCTTTTCAAGATATGTGTACCGCCCAGCAAGATTTTTTGGGTGCCTATCGCCAGCAAAACTGGAAAGCGGCAAAGCAACTGGCCAAACAAATTGGCCAAAAACACCCAATTTTGCGCGGCTATTATGCCACCATGTGCGCCCGCATTGCAGTTTTTGAGGGCGTGCCACCAAAAACAGGTTGGAATGGAAGCTATTAAATGAAAAAATAGATGTGATTTATATGATTTTGCCGTAAAATGCGCCGCAGTTAAATGAACGGCGCGGCAGGGGGAATTGTTGGAACAATTATTAGAGAAATTACTAGAAAAATTATCCGATGGCTGGGTGGCGTTGATAACCCATGACAATGCGCCCATTTTGTTAGCCTTTGGCGGGGTTATGCTATTGCTGGTGTTTTTTCTTTCCACGCGGCGGCCGCGCCACAGCAAAGACAACCCTATTGATGTGCCAGAAACCAATATAAGAGAAGCTGATGAAGCCCCCGAAATTTTGACCATTGAAGACGAGTTTATCAATGTGGACGATATAAATACCCCCGATGGCGTGGGTGATGATGATATGGCCATACCACGCATTGGTGAAACAGATGAGCAAGCACCTGTGGAAATGGCGGCCCCCGCCCCAGCCCCAGAACCTGTTGAAACACATATCAATGAACCAGAGGGCAATGATCCAGAAAGCAAAACGACAAAAAAGGCGGAGGAAGCAGAGCGGCTGGCCGAGATTGAACGCAAAATGCTGGCCTTGCGTGAGCTTTATGAGGCGGGGCTGATAGCCCCCGAAATTTATGTTATCAAAGCGCGAGAATTTGCTGAGGAGAGCAAACGTAAATAGGCCAAAATGCGTAAAGTAGAGAGAGTAAGAGAGAGTAAGTGTAAAATGCGTCAAACAGGGTTCACCCTAACCGAATTATTAGTTGCTTTGGCGATTATCGGGTTGGTAAGCACCGCCCTTATGGTGGGCATCACCAGCCTCAATAATCGGGCGGCGCGCATGAATGCCCAGATTGAATTGCTGGCAGGCGGCCAACAAATAATGCAACACATAAAAATATGGGCTGGGCTGGCGGGCTATAAAATCAGCAATGTTGATTTGCGGGCGGCACAAGCTGTGCAGATTAGAAATGGCGGCAACACTATTTTATTTTGCTATGATGCCAGCAATACGCGCCGCCAATCGGTGGAGTTTCGCCTGTATAATCAAATGCTGCAAAGCCGCAAAAGAGACAATAGCGGCTGCACTGTTCTGGCCAGTAATTTGGGCTGGGTGACGGCCAGCGCGCCCATTATTGATACCCTCAATTTTCGTTCCTTAACGCCGCAAACATTGGACGTGCAAATCAATTTGGTAGCAATGATTGGCGGCAGTCGCGCCACCATCAGCCGCAGCATAAATCTGCGTTTGCCGCTTTTTGCATTGCTAGAAATTTAATGTTGGAGATTTAGCATGAACAACCGCCCACCCACCAATGGCACAAATGGTCAAGCTGGTTTCGCGCTTTATATGGCGATGGGGTTTATTATTTTGCTGGGGCTGTTGGTGGCCAGCGTCAGCAATTACCTCAATTTTAACGCGTTGGATTTTGCCCACCGCCGAAGCCAGCAAAAGCTGGTGCAAGCCGCCGATAGTGCCGCACAAAATGGGCTGGCGGCTTTGCAATTTGGGCTTGGTGTGTTGCCGCCATCGGCCAGCGATGCGCTACTTAATACCCACCGCCGCCATTGTTTGGCCAGTCATGTGCCCGTCCCGACAAATTTTATCGGCTCGCCACCTTACACTGATTTATCCGATGATGATGCGATTGTCGGGCGTTATTTTATTGCTGTTACGGGTAGAACTTACACTATTTTTGGCTGCGCCATTAATGGCACTAAAGCGCGCCAAGTGATGGGGGTGTGGCGGTATATGCCGCCTGATTTTATTGCTGAACGCCTTCGGCAATTTTAGAAATTGGATAAGGTTAAAAACCCTATGGTAAGCTGGGTTCTTCTCGCTCAGGCGGCAGGGGTGGCAGGGGTGGCAGGGGCGGCAGGCCATCTTCATCACGCTCATCGGGTACTGGGTCTTCGGGTAATGCAGGCGGCATGGGTGGCGCAGGTGGCGGAGCAAGCGGGGTATAAAGCAACATTTTTCGGCTTACCACTTGTTGGCTTGACGCATATAAAGAAAAAGTAATTTCAAACGCCACAGGCGGCACACCGCTATCTATCGTCAACCGCGCCGCCGCCACACTCAAATCATTATCCTCCAAAATGTCGCGTAAATTAAAATTTTGGCGGTCGGCCACAAAATCATAAAACCCCACCACTTGCAGCCCATCACCGCGCCGATATTTTGCCGCAATCTCGGTCAGCACAGAATTGGCCGCATAATCCAACTGCAACTGCCGCCATGCTTTTTCTAAAAAAACCTGATTAACTCCAATAAGCGAAATTGTGCCAATAATGCCTGCTGCAATAATTGCCAGCGCGACCGATAATTCAACCAGCGAAAACCCATTATTGCGGGCATCAATAACCATAATATTCGGCTGAATTTACTGGCTTTGTGCCAGCCGACGGCGTGATAACTTCGGGGGCAAGAAAAATAACCATTTCCTGCGTGCTTAACGCATCAGACGAACTGCCAAGTAATTGCGAAAGAAACGGCACTTTTGTTGTGCCGGGCAAGCCGTTGCGCTCTTTGAAATTATCCTCAGTATATAGCCCCGCCAGCACAATCACATCACCCGGGGCGGCAATAAATTGCGTGTTTATCTGGCTAGAAATCTGGTCGGAATTGGGGTCGGAAGTTACAAAAAAATCATCATTAAAATCCACCGTCAGCCGCACATGATTATTAAGCGCATTGATAGTCGGGGTGACTTCCAGTTTCAATTCGGCTTTGCGTTGCTGATATTCGGTTGAAATTTGGCCGGGTGTAATGATGCCCTCATTCACCACTGGCGCGCTTTGTTGCGTTACTGGCAAATAAAGCGTTTCTCTTTTCAAAATGACTGCTGGACAGCCATCAAGTGCCAAAATAGTCGGGCTAGAAATTTTTCGGCCAAGTGCGTTGCGCTCCATAAAGTCAATCGTCCATGACAGCCCAAGCCGAAAATTATTAACCGAAAAACTATTGCCCGCCGCCGCCCGTGATGCAAAATTCAAAGCCCCGCTTAGTGCAAGCAAGCCATCTTTTTTAACCGATACAAGGTCGGGTAGCTGGTTGCGAATATCATCTGGCACAGCCAACAAATCAGGGTCAGCTTGGCTTACCACCCGCGATGCGTTCAGCAATCGGCTTTGCAACTGGCGTTGCCAGTTTTTCACCACATTGACCATAAACACCTCCACCAATACTTGCTTGTCGGGGCGGTCAAGATTATCAATCAGCGATGCGGCCAATTCCACATCATGCTTAAATCCCGTAACAATCACCGTATCAGCCACCGAGGTAATTTTTGGACGACGAAAAGCTGAATTGCCAAATTGCGGGACGATATTATTGGCATCATTATTAGAGGGGCTTGCGCCATTTTTGGCCATATCATTTTCAGGGGCGGCATCCGTTTCGGTGGGTGGTATGAGAGCGGCCAATGGCGCGCTATCTGCCGCATAGGTCAAAGCAGCTGGCGTGATGGTTTCGTCTATATTTTTTGCAGATGGCGCATTGGCTATCTGTGTAGCCTCTTGTGCAGCCTCTTGTTCAGCCGCTCGTTCGGCGGCAATGAGTGTGTCGGGGTAAAGTTGCAAAAAATAATTTTTCAACTGCATTCTAATTTCTGCCACACGGTCAGAGTTGCTTTCGGTGCAGTTGCTTGAGCCTTCGCTATTATAAATGGTGAATTTTTCGGTATAGACGGGTTTTGTTGTCAGCAAATTAGCATCTGCAATAACGCGCCCGCGCAATGTTTCGGCATTGGGGCCAGACAGAAAAGAAAATTTCCACGCATCAGATTGCTCTGCCTGTTGTTGTGCTTGCCCCTGTTCTTGTGGTGCAGTTTCAGCCACATTATCAGCATTTTTTGGTGTCGCCAATGCGCCAGCCTTTTGCTCACCAGCCTGTTCGTCAGCTTGCGCCAGATTTTGCGCGGCTTGGGTGTTGGCACGCATCTGCGTCAATTCAGCAATTTTAGCCTCGCGGTCGGTCAATAATTTTGCCAAATTGGTTTTTTCATCTTCCAGTGCAAATAAGGCAATTTGTGTTTTACTGGCTTGCTCTTGCCAAATCGCGCCTTGTTCTTCTTCCAACTTGTCAAACTTGCGTTCATTTTCTAGTGCCGCCTGCTTAAATTTTACAATCGCGGCAGACACTTTGGGCGAATATTCATCTTCAATGAGCGCGTCATTGGTTAAAGATCGCGCCCGACCCGCTTCATCAGGGTGTTGAAAATAGGCTTGATAAACTTGTGTAATTGCCTGCGTGTCATTTTCTAAATTGCTTATTTTGCGCAAATTACGCGCCCGCCTATTATGCTCTTGTGCAATTTGCACCGCAACATCCATGCGTTCCTTAAATTCTTCCTGCGTATAAATGCGTGCAATACCCATTTTTCGGTCATAGGCCATCGCTAATCCATAATTATCAATAATAATATCCAACACATCCAACGCATCGGCACGCGAAATGTTAAGCCGCACATGTTCGCTGGCTGCATCAACCCCGGCTGAAAGGTAAATCGGCAAATCAATTGAACGCGCAATAGAGCGCAAGGCAATCGGCAACCGCAAACCAGTCAGATTAACGCTTAAATTGCGCGACCCAATTTGTGCCGCCAAATCATCCATGCGCCGCCCAGTTATTTTTCCAAGCGACCCCGTCGTGCCAATATCGCCACCAACAAATAAAAAGCTTTTATTCAAATCAACATATTCATTAGGCAGAGCCATCTGATTGCGGCCAAATAGTGCCAACCGCGTCAGACCATTATTTTGCGACAGCCCCAAAATCGTTTCTGGACGGGTTTGTTCATATTCCTCATCCAGATTTTGTAAAGTCTTTTGCAATAAATCCTCATGCTGAATTTTGAACTCCTGCAAAATCAAAACGCGCATTTTGCTATGGCGTTTATCCAGCTTTGTCAGCAGTATTTTTTCAACTTCATAAGCGGCTTGCGCCCCACGCAATTCGCGTTTTTTGCTTTCAATGGCGGCCTCTAAAACTTTTATCGCATTATTGAGTGTGCGCATTTGTGTTTCTGGCTGTGGCGTGGCCGATTGCACCTGCTCGGTAACCATATTATTGTTATTATTGGCTGCCGCAATGCTGGCGGCCACCACACCATCAACAATATCGCCCACATTGAGCGCGGCTGGCACACGCACTTGCAACAATTCGCGGCGTGGCGGTAATGGCCTCGCCAAAGAAGACGGCTTCGCCAAAGATGCAGGCGTTTCTTCTGGCGAAGTGTCAGATGATTCTCCCGCCCCGCGCATATCTTCCATCTGGCGGGCGCGGGCGGCGGCGCGGCGGGTGTCAAATTTATCAATCGCCCCTTCCATTGACAAATCATAATCAGTCGCCCCAATACAAGCCTGCAATGGCACATAAAGGACAAATATTGGCGCAAAACGCCATATCGCACCGCATATAAAATGCAATCTCTTTAAGTTTGTTCGGTTTGGTTTTCTACGCAACTTGTTTCACTCTAACACTACAACATTTTAAGCAATTTCATTCAGGCGGGTTCATCGTCCCCACTGGTCGCACTTGCGCAATTTGGCCAATCGCCTCGCTCACCACCTCGCGGGTTATGTCGGCCATATTACGATTTATCCATTCTTCAATGAGTGGCTTGGTCACTTCGGCCACGCTATTTTTGATGGCCTCGCGTGAGCGGGCGGTATCAAACACCGTGCTAAAACGCAAAAACTCGGCGCGCAAAGCCAGCATTGCCTCTTCGCTAATAGCCAAATTGAGGCCCTGCATATAATGTTCAACCTCTTCCTCTGGCATGTGAGACGAACCCGTTTCATCGTCCCCTGCATCGCGTTTGGCCAGCTCTTCCTCCAATGCCCGTTCGGCATCGTCCACCAGCTCCTTAATCGCACGGCGATAATCATTGGGTGTGCGGACATCATCCATTATGTTTCCTCCTGCATCAAATCTTGCTACTTCAATTTATTATATAGGGGTTTTGTTGCACAGGTGGTGTAAAAATAGCAAATTATTGTGTCATCATCACCGCATCTGGCGCAAAAAATAGCCAAAGCAAAGCGGCAACCACCAAAAAACAACCAAAAGGCTGTATGGCAAAGCCGTCCTTATTGGTTTTATATCGCTGTAACACAATGGACACAATCCCCCAAAAAGCACCCGCAACGCTGGCCAAAAATAAAATTGGTAACAGGCTGGCTGGCCCTAGCCACGCGCCCAACATGGCCATCAATTTTACATCGCCTAGACCAATACCATCATGCCCGCGCACCATGCGATAAATCAGATTGATGCCATAAATCAGCGCGAAACCCGCCAGCCCGCCAAATAGTGCCGTTTTTATATTTGGCACGATAGAAACATCAATAAAAGCACCCATAAAAGCCCCTATAAACGCAAAGAGTAATGCCAGCCCCACCCCACCCAAACTTGCCCAATCGGGGATAATAAAATCATCTAAATCGGTAAGAAAAATAATCACCAGCAACACCAAAAATGGCATGAGAATAAGGGCATTAAGCCCTCCAAAACGGCTATATGCCAACACCATTAGCGCGGCCAACGCCAATTCCACCAATATATAGCGCGTGGGCAAACGGTGCGCCCCGCATCGGCAATATCCAGCGCGGCGCAAATAGCCAAAAAACGGCACATTCTCAATTATGGTGAGGCGGCGTTGGCAAGCAAAACAAACCGATGGCTGATAAAGCCAATCGCGCCGCGCAAGCGTTCGCAACGCCACCACATTGGCAAAACTACCCAGACACGCACCCAGCAAAAAGGCAATGCCATAATTAAACAAAGACTCCAAAGCAACACTCCTATTTTCGCAACATATAATTTTTTACAATTCATCTGTGCATTTTCTACTAGCACAATTGCAAAGTCAGCTATAGTATCTCATATTCGTTTTTGTTGTGTCAAAGTTGAGTGTTCACCATGTCCCAAACCCCCGAAGCGCAAATTTTACCCGATAATCCAGTTTATAATTTTTGCGACCGCTTGCTGAAAGAATACCGCATTTCTGATTTTCACATGCGCGCTGGCAGCCCATTGGCCATTCGTGTGCATGGCGAAATTCAACTGGTTGCAGATTGCCCGATTACCCATGATATATTAGATGATGTGTTTGTGCGCGAGCTGGATAAGCAAACTTATGAAAAATTTTGTCATACCAAAGATGTTGATTTTGCGATGACAGTGCGTGGCCAACGTTTTCGGGCAAATGGCTATCATACATTGCGCGGTTGGGGGCTTATTTTGCGCACCATTGTTACCGAAATGCCAAATATTGACCAGCTTGGTTTGCCTTCTGCGGTGCATGATATATTGCATCTCAAAAAAGGGTTGGTGCTGGTGACTGGCCCCACCGGGTCGGGCAAATCAACCTCGCTGGCCTCAATGATTAACAAAATCAATCGTGAACGCGCTGAACATATTATCACCATTGAAGATCCGGTAGAGTTTGTGCATAGCGAAATTAAATCCATTATTTCACAACGCGAAGTTGGCCGCGATACGGCTAGTTTTTCTGCCGCGCTGAAAGGGGCGTTGCGCGAAGACCCCGACATTATTTTATTAGGTGAGATGCGCGACTATGAAACCATCTCTTTGGCTTTGACGGCTGCCGAAACTGGCCACCTTGTTTTTGCCACTTTACATACATCGGGGGCGGCAGAAACCATCAACCGAATTATTGATGTGTTTCCTGCCACCGAACAAAATCAAGCGCGGTCGCAACTCTCATCATCTTTGCAACTGGTGATGACGCAACAATTACTCAAACGCAAAAATGGTGGCCGCATTGGGGCATTTGAGGTGATGGTGTGCGTGCCTGCCGTGCGCAATCTTATTCGGGAAGATAAAATTCCACAAATCGGCACAGTCATTCAAACGGGTTCTCAATTTGGCATGATAACGATGGAAAAATATGTTGATGAGTTGGAAAAACAAGAGCTTATTGAGGTGGTGGAAGGCTAACAAGATTGGTTGGCAAATTTTTATAATCAAGATAATGATAGGTCATAGCGCGGATATTGGCGGCATCTTGTGGGCGGATGGCAACAAGGCGCGCATAAAATAATTCTAACTCCGCCCAATTTTCAAGCAAGAGTAGCATTTTATGTTGGGTCGCCCAAATAGCCGCATTTTCTATGCGCGGAATAACGCGCTTAACATAAAGCGGATAAAGACTGCCCAAAGCAGCTATGTTCTGCTCGGCAATGGCGCGAGAGCTGGCCGCATAAAGCGTATTCACCAACACAAAATCGCCCAATATAAGATGGTTCATATCGCGGCTGGCAAAGCGACGCATATAGGCTTGGCGCAAATCAGTCATTGTGCGGAAATAATTTTCCTTCCGTATATAATCTTGCGACAACATGGCCGTATCAAAAGCAACCAATGTGAGCAGTAACAAAACAATGCTTGGCACATGCGCAAATTGCCGCCAAATAATATGACGCGATATATCAAAACGCGGCCAGCTGGCGGGTGCATGGGTGAGGCTGATAATAATAAGCACAAACAACAAATAATGCGTGCCAGAAGCGCGGTGCGGAAATTCTAGCATAGTGTGTAACCCAATCGGCAAAATCGGCAATAAATAAACAATATGCCAGCGCACCGCCAACAGGCGCACACCCAACCAAGCCATCGGCAACAAAAACAACAATGTGCCAACAAGCCCAGTTTCTAACAAAAATCGGATAATAAAATTATGCGGGTCATCTGGCGTTTCGTGCATGGTGAGGCCAAGCGCGTTGCCATATTCTACAAAATAAGAAAAATAAACCGATGTAAAGCTGCCCAGCCCATGCCCAAATAAAAACCTATCTTTAATCGCAAGTGCCGATATTTCCCACATCACTAGCCGAAAAATAACCGATTTACTCTGCCAAAAACCCAGCCCATCATCGGGGCGCACAACACTATATTGGGCGGCCACATAGCTCATCACCAGCACGCCAACCAACAATCCATAGCGACACCACGCCATGCGGTTAACGCGCAAAAATAACATGGTCGGAGCAAATAATAAAACGCCCAAAACCAATGCCAACATGCCCATTTTGGACGCGCTGATAAAAATGGTGAAGCCCGCCAGCATGGTGCAGAGCAAAACAAGCATGGCCGCAAAGCGGTTTTGATAGGCCGCAAAGAAAATGAAAAACACACCCACCCACAAACTGGCACTCGCCAAAATAATCGTGAAATGATTTTCCTGATAAAAGCCGCCAAAGCGCACGGCTACAAAGCTAGGGATTTTATTATAAATCTCAGGAATGTTGAGAAAATCAGCAGAAAACAAGCTCAACAAAGTTTGGACTATCAATCCGACAAATAAAATAAGTGCCACTTGCGCCCATAATTTTTTGCTCAATCGGGTTTGCCAACCCGCAAAAAACACAAGAGCCAGAAACATATTTGGCACAATATACGCAACGATATTGTGTCCAACGGGTTGGATACCCAGCATGAGATGCAAAAACACCAAAAGCGTTGGCCCAAATGCGATTGCCAATAATATGGGCGACCATGTGATGGGCTGGCGTGGCACACGCATAAGCCAGAAAAACAACCCGAAAGCCAATAAAAATGTCCATGACAAAAAACTGCGTGGCGACACATTGGCACCCACATTTTGAAATTTTATTTGCAAAACAACAAAAGCAAAAAAAACCGCGAGGCCAGCAATCCACACCGACCTGTCATAAGCAAAAAAACGCGGGAAACTAGAAGCTGACATGATTCATAAAAGGGGCATTAAAAATAAATAGCCAAAGCGAAAAAAGAAGGCGACACATTGGCCGCCTTCTTCCAATCAGACTGTTAAGGCAAAATTAGTCGCCCCATTTAACCGTCCAACCCGTTTGACTGCCCAACTGATATGAGCCATCGGACGACACACAATAATATGGCGTAACCGATACATCAGTATCAGCGTCAACATGAATGACAACATCGCCCAGCTCTGCACTGTGCGTAACACAGGCATCATTGACCGCGATTGTTGAAGCGGTGGTGGCATAAATCATAGATGCCCCACGACGGGTGGAATCATAAGCATTTTTGAAACCCGCAAAAGGATTGCTGGTCTTAGCAATCTCATTCATACAGGCCACAATATCAGCTTGGCTGGTATTATCTGTTTCACATTCTGGGATATTAACCTTGATACGCGCCTCACGCACCGTATCAGTGTTTTCAATCCATTGCTGAACAGCCTTGGCGTTCGATTCAGTGACCGAGCGTTTTGTGCTGTCAATATAACCCTGATAGCCGACAACACCAACGGCGGCCAAAACCCCCAAAATGGCAACAACAATCAAAAGTTCAATAAGGCTAAAGCCTTTTTCGCTATTTGCGCGAATAATCATTGGACATCTCCTATTACTAAACTGCGCAAACCCTGCGCGTAACCCAACAACACAGATTAAACAATAAGAAAAAGAGAAATGCAATTGTTAATTTTAGCTTTTTTCTAATTTGTTGTGTTGCAGCCGCATATGTTATAATTGGCGAAACTAGGAGTAATTCATGACTTTTCAACTTAAAAGAGATAGAAATAGCATTATCAACCTAAAGTTGGTTGGTGATATTGACTTAGAAGTCACACCAGAAATTAAGACACGGCTCAATAACCAGCTAGAAGACGCGGTTGGACTACATATTGATGCGCGCAATGTCAGCTATATTGATAGCTCTGGCGTTTCCATTTTGATTATTGCCATGCATATGTGCAAAAAAAATGGCATAGAGTTGCAGATTACCGCCATTAGTGACGAGGTGCATAAAGTGTTAAAATTGGCACGGTTGGATAAATTATTGCCGCTTGGTGCGGTGACTGGCCCTGCACAAATTGTTGATGTGGATGTGTTCACCAAAGTTAGCCCCAATGATGCCGAACTGGCCGGCGACCTTGATATGAAGACCTCGCTTTCAGATGACACACTGGCCGATGACACATTGCCTGATGACACATTGCCTGATGATACATTGGATAATATGGGCGATACAATTTCTGAAACAAATAGCAATAATAATGATGATGATGATGATTTGATTGCGGCACTGGCTGATGAGCTAACGGAGAAGCAAGCGGCCAAACCACCGATAGAAAAAGAAAAATCAGATGATGAGCCGCCAGCATCACACTCTGATAATCGTTTCAAGCCCGGCACTTTTTCATAGGCGCGCAAAATAATTATGAATGATAGCGGCACACAGCTGGACATTATTTACCGCATGATGTCAGAATTTACCTCAAGTGCGGATATTAACCGCACCTTATATCGTGGGCTGGATTATATTTGCACGGAAATTAATGCCGAAGCCGCCAGCTTTTTTTATCTTTATGAGGCGCGGGCGATTTTGCGGTGTGAGGCGTGCATAGGCCCTAGCGATATTACTGGCCTAGAATTGCCCGCCCGAAGGGGCATTATTGGGGCGGTGGCGCAAAGTGATGTGATGCGTTTTGTGCCAGATGTTGCCAAAGATAGTGATTTTTCACCTTTGGTGGATACACAAACGGGCTTTGAAACAAAATCTATGATTTGTGTGCCTGTGTCAGGCAATGGCAAAAAATATGGCGCAATTCAACTGATTAACCGCCGCGATGGAACACTTTTTTCTCCGACAGATGCCGCCCTCGTTTCGGTTTATGGCAAATCGGCAGCACTGGCACTCACCAATTCACAATTAACCGCCCATATGCTGGAGGCCGATGCCCTAAAACGCGATCTGGCAATGGCCTCACGGGTGCAAGAGAGCCTGTTTCCCAAACAAACTTACCCTTATATTTATGGAATGAATGTGCCGAAAAAAGGCGTTTCTGGCGATTTATTTGATTATGTTATCCGCGATGGGCAGGTGTTTTTCTGCATGGCCGATGTATCAGGCAAAGGCACCGATGCCGCGCTGGTGATGGCCAAAACGCACAGCCTGTTCCGCAGTTTGAGCCGCAACACGCCATCACCTGCCATGCTGGCCAATATGATGAACCGCGAACTAACTGAAACGAGTTTTGATGGCATGTTTGTAACGGCCATTATTGGTGCGTTTGACCCGATGAGTGGCGCGATGGCCTGTTGCAATGCAGGGCATGAGCCGGGCTTGATTATCAATTCGGATTCATCATTTGATTATGTGCCAGCCAGTGTGCAACCGCTTGGTATTGTTGATTTTGCGCATGATGATATTGTTACACAAAAGCATGATTTATCGGATAAAAGGTTTTTTTGCTATTCCGATGGCATAACCGAAGCCGAAATTGATGGACAGATGGTGGGTGCGGTTAAGCTGGCAGAGATGTTGAGCAAGCAAATGGATTTACCAGTGAGGCGGCAAATTGAAAACACAATGTGCAACATTCAACAGCGCGCTACGATATTACAAGATGATTTGACTTTGTTAGGGCTTGGGCTGGGGCTGGAGCGTGGGCATGCGACACCAGAAAAAAACGCGGAGAAAAATATGCTTTTTTCTTTGTCAATGCGCAACGAAATGACGCAATTACGGCACACACGGCGCGCATTGCAAAAAGCATTGGCCAACACTGCCGCACAAAAGCGGATAGCTGATGTGCAATTAGCAGTGAGTGAAGCCCTACAAAATATTATCCGCCACGCTTTTGACGAAAACCAAATTGGGCGTATCACCCTGTCGGGGCATATTGCCAACAATATGTTGCATATTTGCATTATAGACACCGCGCCAATGATTGACCTTGAGCGGATTAAACCGCGTCCGCTTGACGCGGTGCGCGAAGGTGGGCTTGGCACGCATTTTATTATGACACTGGCCGAACAAGCCAACTGGTCGCATGATGATAAAAAACGCAATCGGCTTGATATGCGTTTCACGCTTTAATGTTGGCGGCGAATATAGCGCATCAAAGCCTTTAATTCTTGCTTTTGGGCGCGACTATATGCACCAGCAAAAAAGGCGCGACACCATTTTTGAGCAAATTCCTCAACCGCCGCGCCTGCATGTAAATCAATTTTGCGCCACCGTTGGGCAAAAGCCAGCCGCCCCTCATTGGCCTGACGCACCAATCCATAGCGACCTGCCAGCCGCGCAAAAGAGCGGTCAAGCGCGGCTAAAACACACCGCCGCGCCCACCACCACATAATCAGCGCAGGCGCAAAAAAAGCCGCGCCAAAAACCACTGCAAAAGCCAATGTGCCAAACATCCAAAACAAGCCAAAAGAAACCAGCCGCTGCCAAAAATTGCCTGACAAAAATTCGCGCCGTGCGGCTTTATCATAAAGAATAATATCATTATTAAGCCGCACAATAAAAGCATCAGCGCGTTGCCAACCGCGCCGCAACGCACCAGCCAGCCCTTTTTGCTGGCTTGTCGTCCAACGGTTAGCCTGTTGCGACAAAGCAGCTTGCGCTTCTGGAACAGCGCGGGTTGGATCAAACCGATACCACACGCCCGGTCGCAATTCGGCTTCCACCCAAGCATGAGCATCGGAGCGGCGCACAAGATAATACTGGCCATAGGGATTCCACTCACCACCCGAAAAACCCAGAACGATATTAGCCGCAATACCCACCGCCCGAAAAGCAACCGCCATGCTGGCGGCAAAATGACTGCAATAGCCAATTTTGCTGTCAAAGAAAAAACTATCAATACGCATTTTGTCAGGCGTGTTGAGGTTTGGTGGCGACAAAGAATAGCCGAAACCAGCACTAGAAAAATGCTGTATCAGGCTTTGGGCAAATTCATGATTATTGCGTGAGCGCGCATATAATTGTCGCGCCCATGCCGCCAAACGCGGCTGGCCATCAATCTGTGTGTTTTGCACCATATTGGCAAAAAACCCATTGCCTATAAATGAGCGCAATTTTGCAGTCTGCGGCAAAGTTTTATTTTGGGTGGGCAACAAAATTTCGCCCTGCCAATTCAACACAAGCCGCGCATCATTGGGCGCACCATAGGCCATACCCAACACTGGAA
>JBPCVS010000193.1:0-2976 GCA_051010295.1 Parvibaculales bacterium
TGCAATAAATAATCGGAATCGGGCACCCCCAATAACGTTGCCGCGATATACCCCAATCGCGCAGGCGATAATTCACCCGCTTTTGCCCAAGCTTGTGGGTTTGAAAATAGTCAATAATGCGGGTGCGTGCTTGGGCGGGTGTAAGCCCATTTAATTGGTGCGAATTAAATAATATCCCATCATCTAAATAAGCGTTTTGGGTAATGGTAAAATCATCTTGCGCCTGGGCCGGGCGCACAACCGGCAAAACTGGCAAATCATATTTACGGGCAAAATCAAGGTCGCGCTGGTCATGGGCTGGGCAACCAAACACCGCCCCCGTGCCATAATTCATCAGCACAAAATTGGCAACATAGATGGGTAAGTGCCAATTTTTATCAAGCGGGTGTCGTGCCTTTAAACCCGTGTCATAGCCGCGCTTTTCACCGCCCTCAATCGCGCTTTCGCCAGTGCCGCGTTGCTGGCATTCGCTACGAAAGGCGGCCAGTCCTTCATCTTGTTGCGCGCATTTTTGTGCTAATGGGTGGTCTGGTGAAATGGCGCAAAAACTGGCTCCGTAAAGCGTGTCGGGGCGGGTGGTATAAATCTCCAATGCCCCCTCCAATGGCGGGTTATCGGCGGCATTCACCAGCTCAAAGGCGCATTGCAAACCCTCCGACCGCCCAATCCAATTTTGCTGCATGAGGCGCACTTTTTCTGGCCAATGTGCCAGCCCATCAAGGGCGGTTAATAAGTCTTCGGCTTGGTCAGAAATTTTCAAAAACCATTGCGTTAATTTGCGTTGTTCCACCAACGCGCCTGACCGCCAGCCGCGCCCCTCTATCACTTGTTCATTGGCCAGCACGGTTTGGTCAATTGGGTCCCAATTAACCACGCTTTCGCGGCGGTCAACCAAGCCGCCTTCCAAAAAGTCCAAAAAAAGTGCCTGCTCATGGGCATAATAAGCGGGGTCGCAAGTGGCAAATTCGCGGGTCCAGTCAATGGATAGGCCAAGCCGTTTAAGCTGGGCGCGCATGGCGGCTATATTTTCATAAGTCCATTTGGACGGATGCGTGTTTTGCTCTATGGCGGCATTTTCAGCAGGCATACCAAAAGCATCCCAGCCCATTGGGTGCAACACATTATAGCCTTGTGCTTTGCGAAACCGCGCCACCACATCGCCCATCGCATAATTGCGCACATGCCCCATATGAATTCGGCCAGAAGGATAAGGAAACATTTCCAGCACATAATATTTGGGCTTGCCGCAATCAGGCGTATCGGCAACAAAACAATTCTCATCGTGCCAGCGCGCTTGCCAGCCGCTTTCATGCTCGGCAGGAATATAACGGCTTGTCTCAGACATTTAAGGACTATTGGCTCGTGCGCGCCTGCACAAAATCACGCGCACGGCTGAGCATTATGTTTTCTAATTGGCGCGCTGTGCTGGAGGTGGCGGCCACGCTCACCCAACGGCCCTGCACATTGCGCTCGCGGAACACCCCAACGCGCACCCCATCGGCGCGCAACGCAAGGCCAGTAATCACCACATTGATTTTGAAACGTTCCCCCGCTCTTTGTGGGTCATTATACCAATCGGTAATAATCACACCACCAATCGGGTCGGTTGAAGCCAAAGGCATAAAAGAAACCGTGTCTAGGGCGGCACGCCACAAATCGGCATTGACGGCCAATCCACCACCTTGGCCACCACTTTCGCCGCCACTATTTTGGGCATTATTATTGCCATCTAATTTGAAAAGCGTAAAGAGCGAACCGCTTTCATCGGTTGCACTTTGTTGTGAGCTATCGGGATAATCTTGCTCCATTGTTGGTGTGCCACAAGCCGCCAGCCCCGCCGCCAGAAAAACCAACAAAACCCCCCGCCGCACACCATGTCTTAATTGTGGGCAAGGGCGGTGGTAAAACTGCCTGCGGAAAAAGCCAAAAAGCGTGCTTATTATCATGTCATTATCCGTTAAAATTATTTGATTCACATTATAGCCACATTACTAGGCAAAGCGGCAAAAAATGTCCAGTAACATATAGTCATAAAGCAAAAAACCCAATGGCGGCAAAGCCGTGCCACAAATTTTGGTCGTTGCCAGTAAGCCGTTGCCAGTTACGATGCGTCAAGCCGCCTAACGCTATCGGCAATAATTGGTGGCGGCGGGCAAGCTGTGCCAATGCGGTGGCGCGCACAACCCCAAGTGTTGCCCCTGTGCCAGTGTTGGGGTGGCCAGTATTGGGGTGGCTTTTTGTGGCAAAAATGGGGGCAATAAAAACGGCATCACAGCCATTTTGGGCGGCCCGCTTAAGCTCGCGCACATTATGCACCGAAGCAGTGCGCACCCCGCATGCCCTATCGTATGCCGCCCGCCGCAGCATCCAAGCGGGTTGATGCCACCCGCACCGCAAATGATAGGCCAGCCGCCCATCGCCACCGATGCACAAGCGCACATTATGTTGCCTTGCCAAATGGTGCAAATGCTGGGCATAAGCCGTGCGCGCAGGGGCATCATAATCGCGCAAAACAAGGCCGCAATTTGTCGGCAAATGGGGTATGATGGTTGCTAAATCAGGTAGCCGTGCCCGATCGCTCATCACCCAAAGGCGTGGCACAAAATGTCTAGGGGCTTGGTTCACGGATAATGCTCTCATTGTAATGTGCTAAAATGCAAATGTGCCAAAATATAATGTGCTAAAATTGTGTAAATTATAAACTTTTGTTCGGAAGGCTGTCATGAAAAAACCTGCATCAAAATCTGCAATAAAGTCTAAAATTGCAAAAGCAGTCGCCGCCAGCCCCGTATCACGGCTACGGGACGTGCAAAAAATTGTGCAAAAAACCGCCCAAAATGCCGACCGCGAAGCGGATGATATTTGTTTGCTGGCCATTACCAAAACCCAAGCCGTGCCAGCGATTAAAAAATTGTTGCAGGCGGGGCATTGTGAATTTGGCGAAAATCGGGTGCAGGAAGCCCAAGCAAAATGGCC
>JBPCVS010000194.1:0-4608 GCA_051010295.1 Parvibaculales bacterium
GCCCCGATTGTCTCAATGTTGAAATTTTTTAGCAGCTGCGTGATTTCTATAATTTTGCCACGATTATGGCTGGCCACCACTAATTTTGTTGCCCGCAAGCGGCGCATTACGCGCCCCGCTCAATCGCTTGTTTTTGCAGTGTCACCAATTCGCCAATGCCATTTTTGGCCAGTGCCAATAAAGCCTTAAATTCATCCTCACTAAAGGGCGCATTTTCGGCGCTGGCCTGAATTTCTACCAATGCGCCACTGCCAGTCATCACAAAATTGGCATCCGTATCGGCCACACTATCTTCGGCATAATCAAGGTCGGCCACTGGCGCACCCTTATAAACCCCACAAGAAATTGCCGCCACATGGTCACGGATAACATTATCGCTAATCAGCTTTTTTTCAGTCATATAATGCACACATTGGTGCAACGCCACCCACGCACCGGTAATCGCGGCAGTGCGCGTGCCGCCATCGGCCTGTAGCACATCGCAATCAAGGCTAATCTGGTTTTCGCCCAAGGCGGGCAAATCACAAATGGCGCGCAAAGCACGGCCAATAAGCCGTTGGATTTCTTGGGTGCGCCCCGATTGTTTGCCCACGCTGGCCTCGCGGCGCATGCGCTCACCAGTCGCACGCGGCAACATGCCATATTCTGCCGTCACCCAACCGCGCCCTTGCCCGCGCAACCATGGCGGCACACGGGTTTCCAAACTGGCCGTGCATAACACATGCGTATCCCCAAATTTAACCAAACATGAACCTTCAGCATGTTTGGCAATGCCGACTTCCAACGATACGGGGCGCAACTGGTCGGTGCGTCTATTTGATGGGCGAATAATGCTCATAGCGATTTTGGCTTTCTTTAAAATCAATCATTGGGCTATAAAGTGGCTTTGTTTAGCGTGCCTAACAGTATAAAACAAGGGGCTAAAATAGGCGAGCAATGTTGACCCCGCCCACAACAAAGGATAGGAAAACATCTATGATACATACGCACCCAGAAGATGAAACAGAAGCGGCAGATGAAACTGAAGCGGTAGATGCAGATAGGGGAGAAACCCCAGCCGAACCGCAACCGCCCGCGCCAGAAGAGCAGATTGCCGCTTTGAATGACCAGATTTTGCGCTTGCTGGCCGAGCTAGAAAACACGCGGCGGCGTGCCGAACGCGACCATGCTGACGCGCTTAAATATGGGGCGATGGCACTGGCGCGGGATATTGTGGGTGCTGTTGATGATTTACAGCGCGGCCTACAGGCTATCACTCAGGCCACAAATCAGGCAAGCAATGATATGCCGCCCGAAGAGCGCAACGACACATTGACCATGTTGCTGGAAGGGGTGCAGGCCACCGAGCGCAATTTATTGGCTGGTTTGAGCCGCCATAAGGTGACCCCAATTAACCCAAAAGGCGAAAAATTTGACCCCAATCTGCACGAGGCTTTGTTTGAAACCCCCGATAGCGGCCAACCCAGTGGCACCATTATTGAGGTGGTAGAAACCGGCTATATGATAGGCGAACGTTTGTTGCGCCCCGCCAAAGTGGGTATTGCGAAAGCTAAGGAATAGTCGGTTTTTTTAGGGATTATCTGTTTTTTTTAGCCTTTTTTGCCGCCTAGACTTGTAGAGCGGCATTCCAGCCCCTATATAATTCGGGAAACCATTGGCACATGATAGAATTGCCTAATGGCACTGATAAATAAAGGCCTGATAAGTAAAGGCCTAATAACTAAAGGATAGGACACAAATGAGTAAAGTCATTGGAATTGACCTTGGCACAACCAATAGTTGCGTTGCTGTGATGGATGGCAGCACACCGAAAGTGATTGAAAATGCCGAGGGCGGGCGCACCACACCATCAATGGTGGCGTTTAGCGATGAGGGCGAACGTTTGACTGGCCAACCCGCCAAACGCCAAGCGGTCACCAATCCGCACAACACATTATTTGCCATTAAACGTTTGATTGGGCGGCGGTTTGACGATTCGGCCACCAAAAAAGATATGGAAATGGTGCCTTATGATATTGTTGCCTCTGATGGCGGCGATGCGTGGGTTACCGCCAGCGATGAAAATTATTCGCCCGCGCAAATTTCTGCCTTTATTTTGCAAAAAATGAAGGAAACTGCCGAAACCTATCTTGGCGACAAAATTGACAAAGCGGTTATCACTGTTCCAGCCTATTTTAATGACGCACAACGCCAAGCTACCAAAGATGCAGGCAAAATTGCTGGGCTGGAAGTTTTGCGTATCATCAATGAGCCAACGGCAGCCGCACTGGCCTATGGGCTAGACAAAAATGATGGCCAAACCATTGCCGTTTATGATTTAGGCGGTGGCACATTTGATGTTTCTATTTTAGAAATTGGCGATGGCGTGTTTGAGGTAAAATCAACCAATGGCGACACTTTTTTGGGCGGTGAAGATTTTGACATGGCACTGGTGGAGCATTTGGCAGATGCGTTTCAAAAAGAAAGCGGTATTGATTTAACCAGTGACAAGCTGGCACTGCAACGGCTGAAAGAGGCGGCAGAAAAAGCCAAAATTGAATTATCTTCATCGGCACAAACTGAGATTAACTTGCCTTTTATTACGGCAGATTCTTCTGGCCCAAAACACTTAAACCTCAAACTGACCCGTGCCGCTTTTGAGGCTTTGGTAGAAGAGCTGGTGAACCGCACGCGCAAACCTTGCGAAGAGGCTATAAAAGATGCTGGCATTGCTTTGAGTGATATTGATGAGGTGGTGCTCGTAGGCGGCCAAACCCGCATGCCGCGTATTCGTGATTTTGTGAAGCAGGTTTTTGGCAAAGAGCCAAATATGAGCGTCAACCCCGATGAGGTTGTCGCCATGGGCGCGGCCATTCAAGCAGGGGTGTTGCAAGGCGATGTAAAAGATGTGTTGCTATTGGATGTAACGCCTCTATCGCTGGGCATTGAAACTTTGGGCGGGGTGTTCACGCGCTTGATTGACCGCAACACGACCATTCCAACCAAGAAAAGCCAAGTTTTTTCAACCGCCGATGATAATCAATCCGCAGTCACTATTGCGGTTTATCAAGGCGAGCGCGAAATGGCGGCGGATAATAAAAATCTTGGCCAATTTAATCTTGAGGGGATTCCTGCCGCCCCGCGTGGTGTGCCACAAATTGAGGTGACTTTTGATATTGATGCTAATGGTATTGTCAATGTGTCGGCAGCCGACAAAGCCACCGGCAAAGAACAAGCCATTCGCATTGAGGCCTCTGGTGGTTTATCAGATAATGATATTGAGCAAATGGTCAAAGATGCCGAAGCCAATGCCGAAGCTGATAAGGAACGGCGCGAAAAAGTTGAGGCGCGCAACAATGCCGAGAGCCTTGTTCATGCTACAGAAAAATCGCTCAATGAACATGGCGATAAAATTGAAGCCGAAGATAAGCAAGCCGCCCAAGACGCGATTGCCGCCCTTAACACGGCTTTGGAAGGCGACGATTTGGAAGCCATTAGCGAAAAAACCCAAACCCTTTCACAGGCGGCAATGAAAATTGGCGAAGCCGTCTATAAAGCCCAACAAGCCGAAGAGGGCGCGGCCAACGCTGATGAAAATAACCCCGATGCTCAAAGCGGCGAAAATGTTGTTGATGCCGAATTTGAGGAAGTCCCCGAAACGGATTCCAAAAATGATGAAGAAGCTGACGATACTAAAGACGATAATCAGAAAGCATCTTAATCTAATCCACAACAGCCAAGAGGGCTGATTTATGGCAAAGGCTGATTTTTATGATGTGCTGGGCGTAGAACGTGCGGCCAGCGAAGCAGAGTTAAAAACCGCCTATCGCAAATTGGCCAAAAAATATCACCCCGATATTAACCCCAATGATGCGGAGGCTGAAAAAAAATTCAAAGAAGTTTCACACGCCTATGAAGTGTTGAAAGATGCACAATCACGCGCCGCCTATGACCAATTTGGCCATGCCGCTTTTGAGGGCGGGGCGGGCGGCAACGCCAGAGGGCGCGGCGGTTTTGACGATATGGGTGGCATGGGTGATGTTTTTGAGGAGTTTTTTGGTGGCCGACAACGCGGCCGACAAAGACAACGCGGCCGACAAAGGCAAGCGCGTGGCAGTGATTTACGCACTGATATTGAAATTACATTAGAAGACGCTTTCACTGGAACAGACCGCCAGATTAGCCTTACCCGTGCAACAATTTGTGAAAGTTGCAATGGTGCGGGCGCACGTAGCGGCACCAAAGCCACCACCTGCCCAATGTGTCGTGGGCATGGCAAAGTTCGCGCCCAACAGGGGTTTTTTACTGTTGAGCGCAGTTGTCGCCAATGCGGTGGGGTGGGCCAAGTGATAACCGACCCTTGCCCCGATTGTGGTGGGCATGGCCATGTGCCGCGCCCGCGCACACTTTCTGTCAACGTGCCACAAGGCATTGGTGATGGCACGCGCATTCGGTTATCAGGCGAAGGCAATGCTGGTTTGCGCGGTGCGCCGGCAGGCGACCTTTATGTTTTTGTTAATATCCAAGCCCATCGGTTTTTGCGCCGCGAAGACGCGAATTTATTTTGCACGATACCTGTGCCATTTGATTTGGCCGTGCAAGGCGGGGCGTTGGATGTGCCATTGCTCA
>JBPCVS010000195.1:0-5991 GCA_051010295.1 Parvibaculales bacterium
TCTTGTTGGCTTTATATTTTGGCGATTGCGCAATGTGCTGGGTATGCGCGATGAAGATGACAAGGATAATGAGACACGCGGAAAAGGTGCTTATGGCCTGCACCGCGAAGCTTTTTTAAAAAATGACCCTGATGCGCCCAAAGCTGATGCGCCCAAACCCGATGCGAAAAGCAAAGAACCGCCAGCGCAAGAACAACCTGCGGAGTCTTCTGAGCAAACTTCTTCTCAAACTCCTTCTCAGGCTTCTTCTCAAGAGCCCGCTGAGATAGGCGGGCGTGGTTTGGCGGTTTTTCGCCAGCACCGCCCAGATTTTGATGAACAGCAATTTCTGGCAGGTGCGCACCGTGCCTATGAATTGGTGCTACAGGCTTTTGCGGCGGGCGATTTATCATCGGTTGAAAATTTTCTTAGCCCCGATGTGCAAGCTGGCTTTGCCCAGGCGATTGCCCAACGCGGCCAGACGGGGCGCAGTTTGATGACTGAAATCACCCGCCTTGAAAGGCCGATATTGGAAGACGCATTGATAGAAAATGGCATGGTTAAATTGGCGGTGCGCTATCGTGCCGAGCTTATTTCTATTTTGTTGGCGGCTGGCGAGGCGGTGCCAGAGCCGCGCCCAAACCCGACCACCAGCCGCGATTTGTGGATTTTTGAACAAAAACTTGCAACGCCCAACGCAATTTGGGTGCTGGCCGCCACCGAAGCCGAATAGATATGAAAGGCCTATTATGGCACGGCTGGATGGTGCAAAAATGATTGAAGCAACGCTAGATTTGCACGGGCAGACGGAAAATGACGCATGGGCGGCACTGCAAGATTTTTTGCCGCGCCAACAAGCGGCCAATAAGCGGCTTGTTTTAATCATCACTGGCAAAGGCAAGCAAGATGAACAAGGCCGCAATATCGGGCTGTTATATCGGCTGGTGCCGCGCTGGCTCACGGACGGCCCTTTGGCGGCGCGGGTGGACGGGTTTAGTGAGGCCGCGCCAGAGCATGGCGGGGCAGGTGCGCTTTATGTGCGGTTGTGTAGAAATAATAATGCAAGAAGCGCATAAGGAGGCTTTTATAAGGCGGCAATTTTTGATATAGAGAACCCAATAGGAGTTGACATGACACCACCCCGCCGCGCCACGCGCTCACGCAACACCAAAGAAACGCAGATTAGCGTCACGCTCAATCTTGATGGCAGTGGTGTGTATAAGGTCAATACAGGTATCGGCTTTTTGGATCACATGTTAGAGCAATTATCGCGGCACGCGCTGATTGATTTAGAGGTGAAGGCCAAGGGCGACTTACATATAGATTTTCACCATACGACCGAAGACACGGCCATTGTTATTGGCGAGGCGGTGCATGAGGCGTTGGGTGAACATAAGGGCTTGGCGCGTTATGGCGCGGCCACAATTCCTATGGACGAGGCTTTGTCGCGGGTAGCACTGGATATTTCACAACGTCCCTATCTTATTTGGCGGGTCAAATTTAGCAAACCAAAATTGGGTGATATGGATACTGAATTATTTAAAGAATGGTTTCAGGCTTTTGCCCAAGCGGCTGGTATCACCCTGCATATTGAAAATATATATGGCGAGAATAATCACCATATTATTGAGAGTTGTTTTAAGGGCTTGGCACGTGCTTTACGCCAAGCAATTGCGATTGACCCGCGTAAAGCCGATGCGGTGCCATCAACTAAAGGCGTGTTGGGCAGTTAATTGATAATAGGCCAACGGATAATAGGCCAATTGATAATGGGAAAGTCATTTGAGCATTGCGATTATTGACTATGGGTCGGGCAATTTGCGGTCGGCTGAAAAGGCTTTTTACCGCGCCGCGAGCATAAAAAGTGCCACGGGCATAAAAAGTGTGGGCAAAACCGCCCTTAAAGTGCAAGTAACCCATGATGCCGATGTGGTGGCACGGGCTGATTATATTGTGTTGCCCGGCGTTGGTGCTTTTGGCGATTGTGTGCAGGGCTTACGCGCCCTAGATGGCATGGAAGAAGCCCTCACCCAACGGGTTTGCCGTGATGGGCGGCCATTTTTGGGCATTTGTATTGGCATGCATTTGATGTGTGAAACGGGCTTGGAGCGCGGCCCGCATGATGGATTGGGCTGGATTGAGGGCGTGGTATGCCCGCTTGAGGCCAATGATAATCTAAAAGTGCCACATATGGGCTGGAATGAATTGCGGCTTAATGACGCATTGGGTGCACAGCAAGAAGGCGGGCATTGTGTGTTTGCTGGGCTGGATGGGGCGGATATGTATTTTGTGCATAGTTTTGTGGCCCGCCCAAGCAATCCGCAGCATATTGCCGCGACAGTTGATTATGGTGCGCCCTTGGTGGCGGCACTGGCGCGTGACAATATGATTGGCACGCAGTTTCACCCCGAAAAAAGCCAGCAGGCGGGCCTACAGCTCATTGCCAATTTTTTGGCCTGGAAACCATAGATATGGAGGAAACCATAGATATGGAAAATATGATTTTATTCCCTGCGATTGACCTCAAACAAGGCCAATGTGTGCGCTTGGCACGTGGTGATATGGCGGCGGCGACAATTTTTAATGATGACCCTGCCGACCAAGCGCGTCAATTTGCGCAACAAGGTTTTTCGCATCTCCATATTGTTGATTTGGATGCGGCTTTTGCAGGCCATGCCGTCAATCGCGCTGCTGTTGAAAGAATTATCGCGGCCAGCCCCGCCAAGCTACAATTAGGCGGCGGCATCCGTGATATGGCCAGCATTGAAAATTGGCTAACGCTTGGCGTTGACCGCGTTATTCTTGGCACGGCTGCCTTGCGCAACCCGGCATTGGTAAAGCAGGCGTGTAAAAATTTTGCTGGCCGCATTGTGGTTGGGGTGGATGCGCGTGATGGTTTTGTCGCGGTTGAGGGCTGGGCGGATACAACCCAAACCCAAGCGGTGACGCTTGCCAAACAATTTGAAGATTGCGGCGTGGCGGCACTTATTTATACCGATATTAACCGCGATGGCTTGCTGGCGGGTATCAATGTTGCGGCAACGGCAAAATTGGCACAAGCGGTTAGCTTGCCGATAATTGCGTCTGGTGGGTTGGCCGGGTTGGCTGATATTGAGGCATTATTGGCCTATGGCGATGATGGCATTATTGGCGTGGTGGCGGGGCGTGCTTTATATGATGGGCGGCTGGTTGCGCGTGAGGCACTGGCACTGGTTGGCGGTGATAAAATGGGTCATAATAAAATTGGGTAATTTCAACTATGCTTAAAATTCGTGTCATACCTTGTCTTGATGTGCATGATGGCCGCGTTGTCAAAGGCGTTAATTTTGTCAATCTGGCCAATGTTGGCGACCCGGTGGAAGCGGCACGTCATTATGATGCCAGCGGGGCTGATGAATTATGTTTTCTTGATATTTCGGCCAGCCATGAGGGGCGCGCTACATTGATTGATATGGTGCGCCAAACTGCCGAACAATGTTTTATGCCTTTAACAGTGGGCGGTGGTGTGCGGCGGGTAGAAGATGTGCGCCAGCTTTTGCTGGCGGGGGCGGATAAAATATCTTTTAACACGGCTGCTGTGCGCACCCCCGAACTCATAGGCGAAGCATCGCTCAAATTTGGTGCGCAATGTATTGTGGTGGCACTGGATGCCAAACAGACAGACGAAAATCATTGGGAAATTTTTACCCATGGTGGACGCGAGCCAACTGGCCTTGACGCGGTTAATTTTGCCCGCGATATGGTGGCACGTGGGGCCGGTGAAATTTTGCTTACCTCTATGGACAAGGACGGCACAAAATCGGGCTTTGATTTAGCCCTCACCCGTGCGGTTGGTGATGCTGTATCTGTGCCAATTATTGCCTCAGGCGGGGTTGGCACTTTGCACCATTTGGTTGAGGGGGTGCGCGATGGCCACGCATCGGCGGTGTTGGCGGCTTCCATATTTCATTATGGCACACACACCATTGCCGAGGCCAAACAAGCTTTGGCGGCGGCGGGTTTGCCAACCCGTCAAGAAGATGTGCGCCAAAATGATGGGGCGGCATAGTAATTATTGGAAATACTTGGAAGGGGCGCGCTTTTCTGTTAGGGCTAGGCGCACAACAAGCGGAGCGAGATATGGTTGATAGCCGACAGCTTGATATTTTATTTGCCACCATTGAGGCGCGGCGGGGTGGCTCTTTGTCAAAAAGCTATAGCGCGCAATTATTGGCTGATTTGCCATTGGCCGCCCGCAAGCTGGGTGAGGAAGCGATTGAAACCATCACGGCCGCGCTTGCCGAAAATGACGATGCACTCAAAGCGGAGGCCGCCGATTTGCTCTATCATTTATTGGTGGTATTGGCGGCACGCAATGTGCCATTGGTGGCGGTGATGGAGATATTGGCGGCACGCGCTGGCCAATCTGGCCAAGCAAAATCGGGAATGGCGGAAAAAGCCGCCCGCCCCAAACAATCATAAGGCCGCCATAAGAGGCGAGCGGCCATAGGATGCCATAAGAGGCCAGCGGCCATAGGCCGCTATAAAAGGAGAGACTGGTGAAAAAATGTAGTGAAACAAAGCTTTCGCCCTATCGCAGTTTTACCGCCACCCAATGGGGGCGGTTGCGCAAAGATGCCGAGCTTACTTTGAATGAAGCGGAATTGGCACGTTTGCGGGGCTTGGGTGAAACCGTTTCACTGGCTGAGGTGGAAGAGATTTATTTGCCTTTGTCGCGCCTGCTTAGCCTATATGTGGAGGCGGCACAAAATCTTTATGGCGTGACCAATGCGTTTTTGGGGCAAGAAGTTAAAGTGCCATTTATTATTGGTGTGGCGGGGTCGGTGGCGGTGGGCAAAAGCACCTCGTCGCGCATTTTGCGCGAATTATTGACGCGTTGGCAGTCGCACCCCAAAGTTGATTTGGTAACAACAGATGGATTTTTATACCCCAATAAAAAACTAGAAGAGCGCGACCTGATGGCGCGTAAAGGTTTTCCCGAAAGTTTTGACTTGCGCCGCTTGCGGCATTTTTTGGCCGATGTAAAATCGGGTGTGGCGGCGGTGAGCGCGCCAGTTTATTCGCATATTTCTTATGATATTGTGCCGCATGAAGAAATCATTATCCGCCAGCCAGATATTTTAATTGTTGAGGGACTCAATGTGCTGCAATTTGCCCATCACCGCGACAAAAGCCATCATGATAAAAACACCGAGGTGCCCTTTGTGTCGGATTATTTTAATTTTTCCATTTATATTGATGCCCAAACCGATATTATCCGTGAATGGTATGTTGAACGTTTTATGTCCTTGCGGCAAACGGCCTTTCGCCAGCCAAACGCCTATTTTTCGCGCTATGCTGATTTGAGCGATGCCCAAGCCCGCAAGACGGCAATTGATATATGGACGCGCATCAATTTGGCCAATTTGGAAGAAAACATTTTGCTCACGCGCCCACGCGCTGATTTAATTTTGCACAAAACGGCCAGCCATGCGATTGATAAGGTGCGGTTGCGTAAAATTTAATTTTCAAAAGTGCAAATTATGTGCCGCCATCACTTTTTTAATATCATGTTGCGGGCGCGGCCCAAAATGGCGAATAACTTCGCTGGCCATAATCACGCCAATTTCGGCTGCTTGTTGTGGGCTTTTACCATGCATCAAACCGCCCAAAAACCCGGCGGCAAATTGGTCGCCCGCCCCTGTTAGGTCAACCACATCATCAATTTTTTCTGCCGCCACATGGTGGGGTTTTGCGCCCAGCACCAGCGCACCTTTGGCACTCAAAGTAATGGCGCCATCCAGCCCGCCATCGGGTTTTTGGGCATGCAGCCAAGCGGCGGTGGCGTTAATATCGTCTATCGTGTCGCTTTGTGCCAGTGCCAGTGCTTCGGCTTCATTGGCCAGCACAATATCAATTTTATCAGTGAGTAGGTTTTTCAACATATCGCGGTGGCGGTCAACGCATTGTGCATCGGCCAGCGACAGGCCGACGCGCCCACCATTGGCGCGGATAGTGTGGGCGGCAAATAAA
>JBPCVS010000196.1:0-6424 GCA_051010295.1 Parvibaculales bacterium
GTTCGCGCTTTGCGCGAACGCGCCCGACAGACTTTGAATAGCCGTCATCCGCTTGCGCGGATGAACGTATAAGAGAAAAACAAAAACAAGGGTGAATGGGAAAAGACCGCGTCCAACCGCGTTAAGCGGTTGGCGACCCGTCCAAAGCGGCCTGCGCATTATGCGAGCAAAGCGAGCATAATTGACGCAAAGGCATCGCTTTGGAAAAAGAATAACAGGAAGCTAAAACCAAAAACAGGCCGTGCATGGAAAAAGAATAAACGTCCAACCGCGTTTACGGTAAAAGCACTTGCCGCTTTAGCGGCTTAGTGCGCCTTCCGCGCTTTGGGACGGTTGGCGGCCCGTCCAAAGCCGCCCGCGCATTATGCGAGCGAAGCGAAGCATAATTTACGCAGGGGCATGGCTTTGGAGAAAAAAAGTCTGGTGGGCCTGGCAGGATTTGAACCTGCGACCAATCCGTTATGAGCGGACCGCTCTGACCAACTGAGCTACAGGCCCCCAGAATATATGCTTATAGCGGGTTTATGCTTCGGGGAGAAATATTTTCGGCGTGTGGTTTGTTGCTCTCTCTTCGGGTATTTGTGCATAAGCAATAATAATGACGGGGTCTTTTTCTTGTGCCAGCCGCGCCGCCGCGCCATTGATGCCGATGGTGCGTGAGCCGCGTGGGGCGGGTATGGCATAGGTGGTAAAGCGCGCACCTGTGTGAACATTCAGCACATCAACCTGCTCGTGCGACAAAATACCCACCTCATCTAGCCAATCTTCATCAACCGAAATTGAGCCTTCATAATGAATATCGCATTGCGTCACGAGGGCGCGATGAATTTTCGCCTTCATCATAGTCAAATACATAAATTATCCCCGCCTGTTTTGTCTTGATATTGGGTAAATATATCACGCTTCATGCTATTTTCTTGCCTAATTGTCAAGAAAACTAACGCAAAGAAATGCAAAATTGGCGGGGTTTATCCGTCCAAAAAACTACGCAATTTACGCGAGCGGCTTGGATGTTTGAGCTTGCGTAAGGCTTTGGCTTCAATTTGGCGGATACGCTCGCGTGTTACAGAAAATTGCTGTCCCACTTCTTCCAATGTGTGGTCTTTATTCATGCCAATACCAAAACGCATCCGCAAAACGCGCTCTTCACGTGGTGTCAGCGAGGCCAGCACGCGGGTTGTGGTATCGCGCAAATTTGATAAAATTGCCGCATCCACTGGCAAAATCGCGTTTTTATCTTCAATAAAATCACCCAGCTGGCTGTCTTCCTCATCGCCAATCGGGGTTTCAAGGCTAATCGGCTCTTTCGCAATTTTTAGCACTTTACGCACTTTCTCCAATGGCATAGAAAGTTTTTCCGCCAGCTCTTCAGGAATCGGCTCACGGCCAAATTCATGCAACATTTGCCGCGAGGTGCGCACCAATTTGTTAATTGTTTCAATCATATGTACCGGAATACGAATGGTGCGCGCTTGGTCGGCAATAGAGCGCGTAATGGCTTGGCGAATCCACCATGTTGCATAGGTAGAAAATTTATAGCCGCGCCGATATTCAAATTTATCAACCGCTTTCATCAAGCCAATATTGCCTTCTTGAATAAGGTCAAGAAATTGCAATCCGCGATTGGTATATTTTTTGGCAATAGAAATCACCAGCCGCAAATTGGCTTCAACCATTTCTTTTTTGGCGATACGCGCTTCGCGCTCGCCTTTTTGCACGGTGCGCACAATGTGGCGAAATTCGGTGATATTCAGGCCAGTTTCATTGGTCAATTCTTGGATTTCGGCACGAATATCCTTAATTTCGCTACGATTTTTCTGTGCAAAATCTTTCCAGCCTTTGCCTGTCAAACGCCCAACCCGTCTGGCCCAGCCGCTTTCATATTCATTGCCTTGATATTGTTTGAGAAAATCCTCGCGGGTAATCGCAGATTTTTCGGCCAGCCGCCATAATCGTGTTTCCAGCCCAACAAGACGTTTATGAATATCATAAAGTTGCTCCACCAGTGCCTCAATGCGATTATTATTGAGCGAAAGGCTTTTCACCTCATCAATAATTTCACTGCTGTGTTTATTTTGCCGATTTTTTTGCGCGGTTGATAATTCTTTGCCATCTGCCTGCAGCACAACATTTTGGTCTTGCAAGCGGCGCAATTTTTTGTAGGTGCTGGCGATAACATCAAAGCTCGTCAACACTTGTGGCTTTAACTCCATCTCCATCGCTGAGAGCGACATATTGGCCTCGGCATCTTCATCATCTTCATCTGGCTCACCTTCGGCCTCACCCGATGGCGCACCCGATGGCGGCGGTGCCGCGCCTTCGGCAGAGCGGTCAATTTTTTTTGCGTCTGGGCCAGCTAAAGTCGCATCAAGGTCAACAATATCGCGCAACAGCACCTTGCCTTCATTGAGTTCATCACGCCAGATAATAATGGCCTGAAAGGTGAGCGGGCTTTCACATAAACCAGCAATCATGGTTTCGCGCCCCGCCTCAATGCGTTTGGCAATAGCAATTTCACCCTCGCGTGAGAGCAATTCAACCGACCCCATTTCGCGCAAATACATACGCACAGGGTCATCTGTGCGGTCACCACCGCTGCCACTGCGCGTGGTGGTGGCGACTGCCGTTGTTTCACCATTATTCTCAGTTTCTGCTTGCTCTGCTTGTGCGTCTTGCGCGCCATCATTTGCGCTATCCTCAGCCTCATCGCCTGTTTCATTGGCTATATCTGCTTTTTGGCTTGGGGCGACATCATCATTACTGGCTTCAATATCCTCATCATTTTCTTCGTCACTTTCAACAAGCGTGATGCCCATATCCGACAATAAGGTCATAATATCTTCAATTTGTTCAGACGAAAATTCTTCAGATGGCAACACTGCATTGAGCGCGCTATAAGTTACAAAACCGCGTTTTTTGGCAAGCCTAATCATGCGCTTTACATCGCGATTATTCATATCAATAACGGGGCTATCGCGGGTTTCTTTTTCCGCGTCTTTTGCCGATGGTGTCTTTTTGGTGGCCATTCACATCTCCATTAGATAAGGCTTTATAACAAAACGCCATAAGGCGCGCATCAATTCTATAGTCCACCAGACTGGGTGGCCAGTGCATCAATCTCGTTTTTTATCGCCTTCAATCTATTAAAAGTTTCTTCGTTCAAATCATCTGCATATTCTGCTTCAACCGCCTGTTTTTCGGCCATTAATGTTTTTAATTTGTGGTGAACATTGGCAACATCACGCCACACTGGCAGTGCTTCCGCTAGGCCTTGCCCGCCGCGCACCCATTTTACATTCTGATTCATTGCCAAAGCTAAAACGCGCTCAACTATTTCACTCATATCAAGACCCTTCAAATGCCCTTTCAACGTATCTTTGTCAAGTGCTTCAGCATCTTCCACCACATCACCTATTGGTGCGTCCAGTGCGTCAAAATAGTCAATAATCGCAAAACGTAGCTTTTTCAACCCTTCCGATTGCAAATCCAGTGCGTCAATTTTGTCGCGCTCATGGCACAAAATGGACGGATAGTTGAGGATACCTGCCAGCAACAACACTTCACTTGGTGGATAATCGCTTGCGCCTTGTGCAATGGCCGATTGTCGTGTTTCTTGCAAAGCGGGCGCATGTTGCCTGAAAGGGATAACATTGTCATACGTTCCCGCACGGCGGCCACCACGATAATTACGGCGGGTTTTTGCCTGTTGTCCGCCCTTATAAGACGCATCACTATTATCCAATAATTTATCCAAACGTTTTTTAACTTTCTGCCCATAGAGGGTGCGCAAATCTGGGTCACCAATCTGGCCAACCGCCTTGCGTAACCGTTTTTTCAAATCGGCGGCACGTTCTGGCGTGTTATAGGGGGCGATTTCAATTTCGCGCTCCCATAACACATCGTCCAAATTTCTTGCCTTATCCAACAATTCGCGCATCGCTTCTGCACCACCCTCGGCCACCAAATCATCGGGGTCTTTGCCTGCTGGCAAGCGGGCAAAACGCAAAGAATAGCCGGGCTTGAGCAAAGGCAACGCCCTATCAATGGCGCGATAGGCGGCACGTAGCCCCGCCTCATCACCATCTAAGCACAAAATTGGCTCGGGGGCGAGCCGCCATAAAAGCTGAATTTGCCCTTCGGTAATGGCCGTGCCAAGCGAGGCAACCGCATGATTTATGCCTGCGCGGGCAAGCCCTATCACATCCATATAGCCTTCGGCCACCAGCACTATATTATTGTCATGCGCAGGCTTGCGGGCGCGGGCGAAATTAAATAATTCTCGGCCTTTATGAAAAATCGGTGTTTCGGGCGAATTAAGATATTTAGCGCGCTCACCTGCTTGCATCGCACGGCCACCAAAAGCAATAATGCGCCCCCCTGTATCGGCAATCGGAAACATTACGCGGTCACGAAACCTGTCATAAGGCGCGCCATTACCATCGGGCTTAATCGCCATGCCAGAGGCGACAATCTGCGCCATGTTGATATTGCGTGCCGTTAAATACTCAATCAATCCAGTGCGCGATTTTGGCGCAAAACCCAGCCCAAATTCACCAATCAATGTTTCATCAATGCCACGTCGCGCAAGATAATCGCGGGCATCTGCCCCGACATCACTATTAAGCTGCGTTGTGAACCATTTGGCGGCCGCTTGCGTAACATCAATCAATGTAGCCTGTTGGGCGGCGCGTTGCGCCATTTGTGGGTCGCGCTCTGGCATGGGCAAACCAGTCTCACGCGCCAATCGTTCCACCGCTTCGGGAAAATTAAGCCCCTCTGTTTCCATTAAAAAATCAAAGATAGAGCCATGCTTGCCCGTTGAAAAACAATGATAAAATTGTTTATCATCATTCACCGTAAAAGAGGGTGTGCGTTCTTGCTTAAAGGGGCTTAGCCCGACAAATTCGCGCCCCCGCCTTTGCAATTTGACCGATCGCCCCACCACATCGGACACAGCTATCCTGTTTTTAATCTCTTGCAAAAAATTTTGTGGAAAAGCCATACCCCATTATAAAGCATTATGCCGCATTATAAAGGATTATGATGCGCTTGTAGCCGCCAAAATTGCAAAATCTGTGCAAATTATGCTTATCTAGCCAAGCTTTTCTTTAACCAACGCGCCAGCTTTGCCAAAATTAATCTGGCCAGCATATTTTTTCTTCAACACACCCATCACCGTGCCAATATCTTTCAGCGAGCTTGCCCCCACATCCACCAACACGCCATCAACAATTTCGCAGATTTCATCATCGTTAAATTGGCGCGGCATAAATTCTTCAATCACAGTAATTTCAGCGCGTTCCTGCTCGGCCAGCTCCAGCCTGCCTGCTTCTTCATAGGTGGTGGCCGCTTCCACGCGCTGTTTCACCATTTTGGCAAGAATTTCCAAAATCTGCTCATCCGACACGCCCGACCCATGGTCAGCCGTTCGCATGGCAATATCGCGGTCTTTAATAGCGGCACTCACCAATCGTAGGGTGGACACACGTATTTTATCCTGCGCTTTAACAGCCAGCTTCAAAGCCTCGGTAATTTTTTCCTGCATAAATACTTTTTCCTGCACGAATACAGGCCTCCTCAAAAATCATCCCCTGTCGGAAACGCCCGTCTATAAAGCATAATACATAATGAAACAATAGCACAATATAGCGCGCTTGCTTAAATATTTTTTCCAGACATTTTTGTGCCGAATCGACTTAGAAAACTTGACCAGTTGTAACCATTTCTATAGTTTTTTGAAAACTGGATTAAGCGGCCAATGAAAAACAAATTTATGCTATCTCCTTCAGCGCAAAGCGGCAGGGGATATTTTTTTACGCATCAGAAAGCGAAATAATAGCATGAGCAACTGGCAAACGCCCTCACCAACCGCGCTTTTATTGGCCGAAAACGGCCTAAAACTCTATGGCTATGGCGTGGGCGCACAAGGCACAACCATTGGCGAAGTATGTTTTAACACCGCCATGACCGGCTATCAAGAAATTTTGACCGACCCATCTTATACGCGGCAAATCGTCACTTTCACCTTTCCGCATATTGGCAATATCGGCACCAATGAGGAAGATGTGGAAACCTCAAATAGCGCGGAACCGCATACTGATGACTGGGGGGCCGCAGGCGGGGCCGCCTGTGGGCTGATTATCCGCGAGCCAATCACCGCACCATCTAATTATCGCGCCCAGCACCATTTGCAAGACTGGCTTAATAAGCGCGGCCTGATTGGTATAAGCGGCGTGGATACCCGCGCCATCACCGCCTATATCCGCGATAATGGCATGTTTAACGCAGTGCTGGCGCACCAGCAAGATGGCCAATTTGACGAAGCCGCAATGCAAAAAAAACTGGCCGATTTTAAGGGTATTGCGGGCGCGGATTTGGCGGCCTCTGTTACCAGCCGCAAAAATTATGACTGGCAACAAGGCCG
>JBPCVS010000197.1:0-5591 GCA_051010295.1 Parvibaculales bacterium
TATTAAAATCTTCCTGTGGGGTGGCTAAAGCGGGCGATATAGCCAAAAACATGGCCAATAAACTAATGACAATTACGCGCATATCTCTCCCCAATTCTTCTTATTTTGAAGCTAATTATTTATAGCACGCTCCACCTGTTTTGCAATCAGTCATCTTTTTTCTTTTTTGAGATGTCTTTAAGAAATTGTTTGACTTTTTCCCGCGTTACTTTCTCTAATTCCACGCCCTCAAAAGATTGGGGTTAGCTTTCTTTCCGTTTTTTCTCAATCATTTCTAGAAAGTTTTGAGCTCTAGTGTTTATAGAAACTGGTGATGAGTCTTCTTGCGACTCTAAAGACAAAACTTTCCGAAAATCTGTTTCAGCTTTATCTAATTTACCCTGCTCCATATAGGCCAGACCCCGATTGAAATAAGCCGCTGCATAGTCAGAATCGAGGCAAAGGGCTTGGGTATAATCTTCTATCGCCTTATCCCAGTCTTCTTTCTTAGACTTGGCCAAACCACGATTTAAATAAGTCAGAGCAGAATCAGGGGCAATGTTGAGAGCTTTATCAAAATCTTCTATAGCTCCATCCCAATTTTTTTTCTCAGTCTTAGCAACACCGCGATTTAAATAAGCGTCAAAAAAATCAGGCTTGAGGCGAATGGCTTTATTGTAATCTTTTATCACCCCATCCCAATCTTCTTTCATAGATTTAACAAGGCCACGATTTGCATAAACTTCAGCATCATCAGGGTTGATATCAATAGCTTCATCAAAATCTTCTATCGCCCCAGACCAATTTTCTTTCATAGATTTGGCAACACCGCGATTTACATAAGCGTCAAAAAAATCAGGCTTGAGACGAATGGCTTTGCTGTAATCTTTTATAGCACCATCCCAATCTTCATTCTCAGCTTTGGCAACACCACGATAGAAATAGGTTTCATAAGAATCAGAATTTAGATGAATGGCTTTATCATAATCTTTTATAGCGCCATCCCAATTTTCTTTGTAAAGTTTGTCTTCTTTTTGAAATTTTTTGGCTTTCTGAAATTTAGCAACACCACGATTTACATAAGCATCAACATAATCAGGTTTAAAGCGAATGGCTTTATCATAATCTGCTATCGCTTCATCCCAATATTCTTTCTGGGATTTAGCAACACCACGATAAAAATAAGCATTCGCATTATCAGATTTGAGGCGAATACCTATATTAAAATCTTCTATTACCCCATCCCAATCTTTTCTCTTATATTTGGCCCCCCCGCGATTTAAATAAGCTTCAGCAAGAGTGGGTTCGAAGCGAATGACTTCGCTAAAATCTTCTATAGCTCTGTCCAAATCTCCTTTTTCAATTCTAGCAAGACCACGATTGAAATAAGCGTTCACATAATCAGGCTTGAGGCGAATAGCATCATCATAGTCTTTTATTGCATCATCCCAATCTTTTTCTTTAAGTTTGACATTGCCATGATAGAAAACAATCCAATCTGAAAATAAAGGCTTTTCAGGAGCGTGATTTTGAGCAAAGCCAGCCAAATCAATAAATAGAGTTTCGGCACTTATTTGATATTTTTCGCGTAATTCTTTTAATATATTTTCCTTATTCTCATGCGAGATTGTAATTTCAAATAATCTTTTATCTTTTTCCTCTTTGAAATTGAGGTTGATAATAAAAACCCCTGATTGGCGAATAATGCGCCGTTCGGCTTCTCCGTGCATAGGCGGTCGCCATTGTAATAAATCCCCACTTTCTATTATTTTACCTATTGAGTCTGAGTCATTTTCAAAAACAGTGTTCAAATTAGCATTGCGTAAAATAAATAATTTTCCTTTTTCTTGTTTCTCTTTTTCACTAGCACAAGCAAAATATAGTGCGACAAGCGGGTTTTCGGTAAAATCCAACAAACAAGTTGCCGCCTCAAAATGTTGCAAATCGGTCAATAATTCTAAATCTGATAATCGCCGCCCATCGCGGATACCAAAACCTTTTTGCCGTGCATCAACCAGCAAATCATCGTGATAGCTAGATAAACTACCTTTCGGAGGTGTGAACCCTTTTTCTTCCGAAACCGTTTTTTCTACTGCAACCCCAACCGACTTTTGGATGCGCCGTTGCGCCGCATTTTCTAAACGCCACTTGGCATTTGCCTGACCGCGATAAATACAATCATGGCCGCCAGCTTCACATTTAATTCTTTGCAGATATTCTTCTACCACTGATACTTTTTTTCTTGGCGTTCTTTTTTTAGCCAATGGTTTTTTCGCTGTGTTTTTTCTTGTTGCCATTTTTGACCCCTGCATCTTTACCGATATTTCTATGATAAGAAACAATCAGCCGATTACAAGGGCGAGACCGCCTAATTTATCCCACCCCACTTAATGCCTGAGTGGTCCGTTGCCGCGCCCTAGATTGGGGGCGTTTTTGAGGGCTTGATGCACATAGTCCAATGCGGTTTGCGTGGCTTTCGGCAAGTCCAATCCGCCCTCACTACCCCCGCTTCCACCGCTCGCCTCTGCCCCACTTCCACCCCCCGCTTCGGCCAGTTGGGCGGCCAGCAAGCCAGCAATCGCCGCCGCCAATGTGCAGCCTGTGCCATGCGTGTTGGCGGTGTCTAGCCGCTCATGTTCAAACACAAAAAAGCCCGCTTGCGTGGCCAGCACATCATTAACCACTTTGCCCTCGCCATGCCCGCCTTTTATCAAAGCCGCCTGCGCCCCGCCATCCATCAGCGCGTCTGCGGCGCGTTTCATATCATCAGGCGTGGCCACTTCGCGGCCTGTCAACAAGGCGGCCTCGGGCAAATTGGGCGTTACCAAAAAAGCGCGCCCAACCAGCAAAACCTTCAACGCGTCTGCCGCGCCATCATCCAGCAATCTATCGCCCGATGTCGCCACCATCACTGGGTCAACCACCAACGGCAACGTCTTATAATCAGCCAATCGCGCTGCCACAATTTCAATAATTTCGGTGCGGTGCAACATGCCCGTTTTGGCAATATCCGCGCCAATATCATCCAGCACCGATGCCATTTGCGCCGCCACAAAAGCCGACGGCACAGCCAAAATATCTTGCACACCCAGAGTGTTTTGCGCAGTCAGCGCGGTGAGCGCGGTGCAACCATGTGCGCCAGCGCGCAACACCGCTTTTATATCGGCCTGCACCCCCGCGCCGCCGCCACTATCAGAGCCACCAATAATCAGCACCCGACCTATGGGCGCGCTCATGCGGCACAAGACTTTATGGTACCGACAATATCGGCCACCACATTTTTTACCAAACCCGTATCATCGCCCTCGCCCATCACGCGGATAAGCGGCTCGGTGCCAGATTTGCGAATAACCAGCCGCCCCGCTTGGCCAAGCTTTTGCTCGCCCGCCGCAATGGCCGCCTGCACCGCATCATCATCCAATGGTAAGCCCGCATTAAAGCGCACATTTTCCAAAATTTGCGGCACGGGCTCAAACAAATTGGCCAATGCAGAAATCGGCTTGTCGGTCTGCCGCATCACCGCCAACACCTGCAAAGCCGCAATCAACCCATCGCCAGTGGTAGAAAAATCAGACAGCACCATGTGTCCCGATGGCTCGCCGCCCAAATTAAACCCATGGGCGCGCATATGCTCCACCACATAGCGATCGCCAACTTGGGTGCGCGCAAGGTTTAGCCCGTTGCGGTTCAAATGTCGCTCCAGCCCCAAATTTGACATAATCGTCGCCACCACACCCGGCGCACTCAATAATTCGCGGCGTTGCCAATCATCAGCCACCAATGCCATAATCTGGTCGCCATCTACCTGTTTGCCCGTCTCATCAATAATAATCAGGCGGTCGGCATCGCCATCCAACGCAATGCCAATATCGGCTTTTTCAGCCAGCACTGTTTTGGCCAGCAAAGCCGTATCGGTTGAGCCGCAGCCCTTATTTATGTTGAAACCATCAGGCGCAACGCCAATGCTTATTACCTCTGCACCCAGCTCCCACAAAGCCGTAGGCGCAACCTTATAAGCCGCGCCATTGGCGCAATCAATCACCAGCTTCACGCCCTCCAATGTCATCGCACGCGGAAAAGTGCGCTTGGCAAATTCAACATAACGCGCTTGGCTGTCATCAATCCGCTTGGCACGTCCCAATTCTGCCGCTCCCGCCAACGCCTCATCCATCGGCGCGTCCATAAGCTGCTCAATCTCATATTCAATTTCATCCGATAATTTATAGCCATCGGGCCCAAACAGCTTGATGCCATTATCCTCAAAAGCATTATGCGAAGCCGAAATCATCACGCCAATATCGGCGCGTAGCGAACGCGTTAAAAACGCAACGCCGGGCGTGGGTATCGGCCCAAACAAAAATACATCCATGCCCATCGCAGTAAAACCCGCCACCAAAGCAGGCTCAAGCATATAACCCGATAGGCGCGTATCCTTGCCAATAACCACCCGATGACGATGCGCCCCACGCCGAAAATAACGCCCCGCCGCCGTGCCAAGCCGCAAAGCGGTTTCAGCCGTCATCATCTGGTCGTTCACGCGACCACGAATACCATCTGTGCCAAAATATTTCCGAATCATTGCGCGCCCATTTCGAATCAAATTATTGTGCCTAATGTGCCTTTACTTGGCGGCCAAACTCAAATCACAAGCCGTTACAGATTGTTACTCTGATGACTGCCGCGCTAATTGTTGCCGCACTAATTGCTGGTTGACTTTAAGGGCTTGCACCAGCGCGGCGGGGTTGTGCGTGCGGATATAATCCACCCCCTGCGCCGCCGCCCAAAGCTCGGCAGCTAAGGTGGCGGCTTGACTGTCAGCAATATCAACCCCCGCCACTTGTCGCACAAAGCTTTTGCGCGACACAGACACCAGCACCGGCAAGCCAAATTCTTGCTTCAGGCGGCCAATATCAGCCAATATAACCAGCGAATTGTGGGGCTTAGTGCCCAAAAAATAACCCAGGCCGGGGGCGAGCACCAGACGGGGAAGGTCAATGCCGGCCGCCTGCAAATCCGCCAAACGAGCGGCAAAAAATCGCAAAATACGCGCCCACATATCAGCCTTATCGTGCGGCACAGCACTGCGCGTGGCAATGCCTTTAGCTTGAATCGCATGCATCACCACCAAGCGGCAAGCACTATCCGCCAATTCATCATAAAGCGCGGGGGCGGCAAAACCATTAATATCATTCAGCCAATCTGTCCCCTGCGCCATTGCCCAGCTTTGCGTCTGCGGCTGGAAACTATCAACACAAAGCGGCACATTGAGCTTTTTAAGCTGCGGCCAGACTTTCGCAAGTCGCGCAATCTCAGCTTGTGGCGACACGGACTGCGCATCAGGGTGACTGGAAGCCGCGCCAATATCCAAAATTTGCGCCCCGCCAGCCGATAATTTTTCGGCATGGCGCAAAGCCGCCTGCGGCTCAATAAAGCACCCGCCATCGGAAAAACTGTCAGCCGTTATATTGAGAATCCCAAATAGTGACGGCTGTTGTGCAGTTTTATGTGCTTTATGTTCCTTGAGGTTTTGCACCGCCAAAGCCTGTTCCGCCAACTTTTGGAAAAGGAGACGCAACATCGTTTGATTTATTAGAAGTGTCGTCATCATCTTC
>JBPCVS010000198.1:0-11733 GCA_051010295.1 Parvibaculales bacterium
GCCATTTTGCGGCTATGGAAGATGGCGAGGTTTTTACCCGCGAGATACAAGATTGGCTTAAATCTTTGTAAGCTAATCCGTTAAGCCAACGCGCCCCATATCAAGAAATTTCTGTTGCCGCATCGCCACCAACTCATCGCCCGAAAAAGCCGCAAGCTGTGCCAATTCTTCCGCTATAGCGGTGCTGGCATCGCGCATCACTGCCTCAGGGTCACGATGTGCCCCGCCAAGCGGCTCTGGGATAATGCGGTCAACCACTTTAATATCCAACAAATCTTGCGCCGTAACTTTGAGGGCTTGCGCCGCCAAATCTGCCTGCTCTGCCGACCGCCACAAAATCAAAGCACAGGCCTCTGGCGAAGCAACCGTATAAATTGAATGTTCCAACATTAAAATACGGCTGGCCGTTGCCAGTGCCAACGCCCCGCCAGAACCGCCTTCGCCAATCACCAGCGACACAAAAGGCACGCGCAACTGCAAAGATTTATCAGTGCAACGCGCAATCGCTTCCGATTGGCCGCGTTCCTCTGCGCCAATGCCGGGATAAGCCCCCGCCGTATCCACCAGCGAAATAATTGGCAAGCCGAAACGGTCAGCCAAATCCATCACGCGAATGGCTTTGCGATAGCCTTCTGGCCGCGCCATGCCAAAATTATGTTTAAGGCGGCTTTGTGTATCTGTGCCTTTTTCGTGTCCCAACACGACCACGCGCTGGCCTTGCCATTTGCCCAACCCTGCAATAATGGCAAAATCTTCCGAAAATAATCTATCACCCGCCAGTGGCGTAAAATCCTCAACCAATGTGTTGATATAATCCATGCAGTGCGGGCGGTCTGGATGGCGGGCGACTTGCGTTTTTTGCCACGCATCAAGGTTTTTATAAAGCCGCTCAATTTGCTGGCTTACTTTGAGTTCCAGTCGCTCAATCTCTTCATTAACATCAATGGCATTGTCAAGTTCACCAGCGTCGCGCAATTCGCGAATCTGGCCTTCCAATGTGGCAATTTGTTTTTCAAATTCCAGATAGGCTTGCATGGCACGTCTCCATTTATTTTTTTGCTGTTTCAATCATTATGCCTGCTCTCTATTTTATTTGTCATTTTTTTCATTTGTGTCAAGTGCTGGTTGTGTAGCGAGTGGATGGCCTTTTGTCACCAGTGCTTTTTTGCGTTCCTCCAGCACCGAAGTATAAATCTGTGTGGTAGAAATGTCAGCATGGCCAAGTAATTGTTGCACAATGCGCAAATCCGCCCCGCGCTCCATCAGATGCGTAGCAAAAGCATGGCGCAATGTATGTGGCGATACGCGCCGAGGGTCAATATCTGCGGCAATGGTGAGTTTTTCCAAAATCTGTGTAAAACGTTGGCGCGTTATATGCCCCCGCCCGGTGCGCGAAGCAAATAAAAAAGAAGATTTTTCTGCCGCCGCATCGCAGTCGCGCCAAACCAGCCAATCAATAATAGCATCACGGGCGGGTTCCGACAAAGGTATCAGTCGCTCGCGTTCACCCTTGCCGCGCACCATCAGCATTTGCAAATCCCTATCCAGCACCGCACGCGGCAGGCTAACCAATTCACTCACCCGCACACCCGTTGCATATAACACCTCAATCAAACAAATAGCCCGCGCACGGGTGCGTTTTTGCGCCGTGCTGTCACTTGGCATATTATAAGCTGCGGCAATCAGATTTTCGGTTTCGGCAAGGCTTAATAATTTGGGCAAGGGACGTTGCGTTTTGGGGCGGGCAATCGCCTCAGCCGGATTATCGGAGCGGATTTCATCAAGCAACAAAAATTTGAAAAAATGGCGCATAGTGGATAAATAACGCGCCGCCGTTGAGGCGGCATAGCCGCGTTCAGCAAGATGGCTCATAAAGGCACTCAAATCTTCACTTACCGCGCTTTCTGGGCGTGTGCCGCGTGTCGCAAAAAAGCGCGCCAATTTTTGCAAATCACGGCGATAAGCATTTTGCGTATGCACTGCCGCGCCGCGCTCGGCAGCCATCATATCAATAAATAAATCAATCAGCCTATCCATTATCATTTTTTTCTATAAAAGCTGGTTTTGTTATAAACAGAGTCGGACGCACCAAAATAAGCCGCACATAATGCGGCAACAAAATATCACGCGCCAACGCATAGGCCTCTTTGGTTAGCCCCGCACTGCGCAAAATTGTTAGCAAATGGGCGGTTTCACGCGGCGCAAAATCTAACGCATTCTGCCTGCCATAATTGGCCACCAGTGCTAATATCAAATCACCCGTCCACTGATTTTCTACCAATTTCTCAAGCCTGCCTTCCTCTGCATCAATCGCCGCACTATCAATAATTTGTGTCGCCAAATTATCTGGCACTGGCAAGCCAAGACCAAATAAAACAGCAAATTCCATGCGCAAATAATCCGCAATAGCGGAATCATTGCCTAATTGTGCTTCATAATCCAGCCAATCAATCGCCAAATTATTATTGGCAAGAACAGGCAAAATTCCCGCCCCTATCTGCGCATCATCATTTGTGGCTTGCACCCACCTATCAGGGGTTGAGAGCGTGATGTCGTCCATCTGCACCAGCTTGTGCAAACGCCTACTTATTGGGTCATCAGCCATCAATAAGAATATTTTTTGGGGGGTCGCCAGCATATTCACAAAACCCATATTGGGCAGATTTAACATCGTCACAGAGAGTTTATTTATCTCTGGAATCTCTGGAAAAACCGCCAATTCACCAATAGGCCCAAAGCTTTGTGCATTAACATCATCAATAATAATTTGCGGTGACATATCATTGCCCGCCCAATAAGCCGCCAAAAGCAGGGCGCGCTGGTCGGGTGTTGTTTTTGTCTCATCAATGCGCAAATTATGTAGGCGCGGATACAAAATCCGCACCGCCGCCGCCCAAAAACCGCCATCAAAAGCTTGCGACAATGTGTCAGCAATCAGATTGGGTTGATTATCTGGTGGGCTGGCATCAATTTGGTGTCGTTGCGTAATCAAAAAAACCGCCTGTTGTAATGGCGTTTGATAGGTTGGCTTATAGTTAGGGGTGATTGTTGCTTCACCGCGCTCATTTTTTCCCGTTTCACTATTTTCACTTTGCTCAATAATAATATTGGCCGCTTTTAATGCGTCCATATCAACGCGCTGGCTAATTTGCTCAAATTTGCGCCCATCAATACGTCCATTTTTTACCGCCAAAAAAGCGGCAGTTAACTGCAATTCGGCGGCAACACGATAATCTTCGGCCAAACGCCCGCGCATGGCCGTTGGAATGGCGCGTAAATCATCGGGCATTTTGTCAGGTATTAAATCAAGCACCGCAAAGTGCATAATGGTAAGTTTGGCGGGAATGATAATCGGTGCTGGTGCCTGAGTGTCAGATAATTGAGGGTTTTGCGCTTCCTCAGCCGAAGATTTTTTTGGCAGCTCTGTTACAAATTGCACCGACGCACGGGCGGCCAACGCAAAAGCGACATCGTGGAAAAATTTGTCATCTTGCAATATCGGATTAAGCTCAACCGCCAGTGCCGCTTTGTCATATTGGCCATTGGCCAAGTCGCACATAATCAACCGCTCTAGAAAAAATAATTTAATCGCCCGCCCCCGCCGACGCGCTGGTGTTGCCACTGCACAAGCGGCTTTTGTATCGCCCAGTGCTAAATGCGCCTCAATAACAGCGCGGGCGGTATAAGCATCATGCGTTGCCGCCACTGTAAGACCCGCCAGTTGCAGCGCACCTTGTGCATCATTAAGCACCACCAATCGGTTGAGGCGGCTGGCAAACCAGCTGGTGCCGCGCACAGTGCCCAATGGCGCAGATGCAATGCCGCGATGTAGGCGTAATTCCATATCGCGCAAAGCCGTCAAATTATGGTTTTTGGGCAAACGCGCCATCGTGTCTGTTACAAAAGCCAACCGCGCCCCACGCCAAACATTTTGCCCATAGCCTGTTTCCAGCCCAACAGGGGCATCTTCCAGCGCACCTAGCTGGCCAACTTGCACAACGCCCGTTGCCGAACCCGGCACCGATGCCACCGAACGCCGCGCCCGTTTCATCTGTTTGGCGGCGGCACGGGGCGCAAGCAGATTTTGTCCGCCGCCGCGCCGCGCTTTTGTTGCATTATTTTTTTTAGCGTTTTTGGCATTATTGCGTGAAAGGGCGGCAATAGTTTGTTGGAGGGGTGGCGGTATAATATTGAGCGGGGCGCGCATTGCACGCGGCACATTTTTTTCTTTATGCTCATTTGATTGCGCCCAGAGCAGTGATGCGGGTGACATTGCAACCACCAAACCCAAAATAAAGGCAACCATAAAAGCCAATTTAATAGCCAATTTAACAGACAGATTAGCGGGCGAGGCGGTCACGCTCAATCACCTCAACGGCTGGGGCGCGTGTCGGCTCAACAGCCTGCGCCAAATAAATAATCGCCACGACCAAAACAGCCAGACCAACAATTATGACAAGTGACCATTTGCTTCGCATCATTCTCTCCACAGACCTTATTTTCTTTTACTACAGATTTGCGGCAAAATCGAGGCCGCAAAATCAATTTAAGTCAATTTGTCCCATATCACCTATAATATGCTAAACTCATTCTATGGAACATAGCCAAAAACCGCGCCTAAAAGTGCCGCCCGCATTACAAATTTCCCGCCCGATTGTGTTGCTTGGCATGATGGGCGCGGGTAAATCCAGTTTGGGCACCCGCCTTGCCAAACGCTTAAATGTGCCATTTTCTGATGCCGATACAGAAATTGAGAAAGCCGCACAAATGAGCATTACCGATATTTTTGAAACACATGGTGAGGCTGGTTTTCGTGATGGCGAACGCCGCGTTATTAAGCGATTGCTCCAAGCACCGCCGCAGGTGCTGGCATTGGGCGGTGGGGCTTTTATGAACAAAGAAACCCGCGCCCTGATTGGCGAAAAAGCCCTATCTATCTGGCTTGATGTGCCAGTTGATGAGTTGGTAAAACGCGTCAGCAAGCACCCCGCTAAGCGGCCACTTTTGGCCAATAAAGATATTGAAGAAACAGTCGTGGATTTGCTAAAAAAGCGCGCACCCATCTATGCCAAAGCCGATTTGCGCGTATCATTACGCAATCTAAACCATAATGAAGCGGTTGCCAAAATTCTGGCGATGCTGGACAAAAGCGATTACATTGCATAAAGCAGAATAATGAGTTCACAAAAACCACAAATTTTAGAAACAGTTGCGGTCAATCTGCACACCCAAAAAGGCGGGCAAAATTATGCCATTCAGATTGGCCATAATTTGCTAGATGGTGCGGCAGCATTTTTGCAACCGCATTTGCAACGGCCAGAGATTGCCATTATTACCGATAGCCATGTGGCACAAAGCCATTTGCCACGTCTGCAAGCCGCATTGGAGGCGGCAGATATTACCGCCCATGTGCGGGTGATTGCAGCAGGCGAGGCCAGCAAAAATTTTGCCGAATTGCAACAGCTTTGCGACTGGTTGCTGGACACAAAAATTGAGCGTAATGATATTATTATTGCACTGGGTGGCGGCGTGATTGGCGATTTGGCGGGTTTTGCATCGGCTATTTTGCGGCGCGGCACGCAATTTGTGCAAATACCGACCACATTGCTGGCACAAGTTGATAGTGCGATTGGCGGCAAAACCGCCATCAACACACAAGTCGGCAAAAATTTGATTGGCGCGTTTCATCAGCCATGTTTGGTGCTGTCTGATATGGAGGTTTTGGCCAGTCTGCCAAGGCGCGAATTACGCGCAGGCTATGCCGAAATCGTCAAATATGGCGCGTTGGGCAATATCGGGTTTTTCAACTGGCTAGAAAAAAATGGCGACAAAGTGCTGGCATTGGAAAACCAGCCTCTGGCCTATGCCATTGCCCAAAGTTGCCGCGACAAAGCCGCTATTGTAGCCCGCGATGAACGCGAAAGCGGCGAACGTGCTTTGCTCAATCTTGGCCACACATTCGGCCACGCTTTTGAAAAATTATGTATCCCCAATAAGCCTGTTGGCCATGATGGGCAGCTATTGCATGGCGAGGCGGTGGCACTGGGCATGGTTTTGGCTTTTGATTTATCGGTTGCTTTGGGGCATTGCCCACAAGCCGATGCCGACCGCTTGCGCAATGTGCTGGCGGCGGCGCACCTGCCAGTGCAAATGGCAGAGCTGATAGAAAAAAATGTAAGCACTGGTTTTGCGGTGGGTGATTTGCTGGCCGCCATGCAACAAGACAAAAAAATGTCGGCAGGCGTGATGCGCTTTATTTTGGTGCATGGGTTGGGCGATAGTTTTATAGATGAAATAACGCCTGATATAGTGCGCGATTTTTTGATAGCGCATGGTGCCAAAGTTGATGGGAGCCAAAGCTGATGTTTGATTGGTGGCAGCAATTTGACTGGAGCGGCGGGCTGATTATTGGCGCGATTTTTCTATTGCTGATATTTTCAGCCTTTTTGTCGGGTTCGGAAACCGCCCTCACCGCCACCAGCAAAGCGCGTATGTTGCACCTGCAACAAGAAGGCGACAGGCGGGCGCATTGGGTGATTTTTTTACTAGAACAAAAAGAACGTCTGCTGAGTGCTATTTTGCTCGGCAATAATCTGGTTAACATCATGGCATCGGTGCTGGCGACCAGTGCTTTTATACAGATTTTTGGCGAACGTGGCGTTATTTATGCCACTTTGGTAATGACTAGCTTGGTGGTGGTGTTTGCCGAAGTGTTGCCGAAAACCTATGCTATTCTTGTGCCAGAGCGCACCGCTTTGCGTGCCTCTGGCATTTTGCGGGTGCTGGTTTGGGTGTTGCGGCCATTTACCATTTTGCTACATTTTATGTCGCGCCGTGTTTTGCGGCTGGCGGGTTTTACCGAAGAAAGCGCGGGTAGCCTTGTGGGTGCGCATGAAGAGATTCGCGGCGCGATTGATTTGCACCATCAAGAAGGCAGTGTGGAAAAAGGCGACCGCGATATGCTGGGCGCGGTGCTTGATTTGGGCGACACCCATCTTGATGAAATTATGGTGCATCGCAAATCTATGTTTCTTATCAATGCCGACCAGCCTAGCCGTGAGATTATTGCACAAACACTAACCAGCCCCTATACACGAATTCCGCTATGGCGCGAGGAGCCAGAAAATATTATTGGCATATTGCACGCCAAAGATTTATTGCGGGCTTTGGCGCGTAACCCGACTGGTAGTGATGATATTGATATTACCGCATTGGCCACCCCCCCATGGTTTGTGCCAGAAACAACAGCACTGAGCGAACAGCTAACCGCCTTTCGCACCCGCAAAGCGCATTTTGCGCTGGTGGTGGATGAATATGGCGCGCTGATGGGGCTGGTGACGATGGAAGATATTTTAGAAGAAATTGTCGGCCAGATTGATGATGAACATGACCGCGCCGAAACATTGATTAAACAGCGCAAAGACGGCACATTAGAAGTGTCAGGCACGATGAGTATCCGCGATATTAACCGCGAGATGAGTTGGAATTTGCCCGATGATGAAGCCGCCACCATTGCTGGGCTGGTGATTCACGAAGCCCGCGCTATCCCCGAAATTGGGCAAGTCTTTGAGTTTCATGGCTTGCGCTTTCGCATTATGAATCGCCAACGCAATCAGATTTTAACCTTGCGCATTAGCCCGCCCAAAAAAGACGAGGCCGCTAATTAGCGTTTTCTTGGGTTTGGGCTTCGGCTGGAGTCAATAATTTAAGTGCCAGCGCATGCACCTGCCCGCTCATCTCATCAGCCAATAGAGCAAATAATTGCCTTTGGCGATTAACCCGTGATACGCCCTCAAAAGCATCGCTTACAACATATAAGCGAAAATGGCTTTCACCACCCGCCCGCGCACCAGCATGGCCAATATGCAAATGCGATTCGTCAATCAGCTCCAATTTTTGCGGCTCAAAAGCGGTTTCTACCTTATGGCGAATAATATCAGTAAGTTTGCTCATTTAATGGCTATAAATTCCTTTTTCACCATCGGCAATAATATTCTGCTATGATAAGATAAATTTGCCCATAGAAAATTTACCTATAAAAATGATATAGATAGAATTATGAATTTGAATTCAAAATATTTTGACATGATACGTTTGTCGCGCAAAGCCAAACCGTTGCAACACGCCACGCGCCGTTGCGACTGGCCAGAATGTAACGAGGACGCGCCACACCCTGCACCAATAGCACCGCGCACAACCGAAAAACGTTATTTTTGCTTTGACCATGTGCAACAATATAATCAGAGCTATAATTTTTTTGAGGGCATGTCGGATGCAGATATTGAAAAATATCGCCGCAACGCCACCACTGGCCACCGCCCCACATGGAAATTGGGCGCACGGCGGAGCAAAAACACCATAAATGGGGATTGGAAATTTGATGACCCGCTTGAAATTATGCGCCATGCGGGAGCGGTGGAAGGCCAACAAAACACACACCATATATCAACCGGGCAAGCACGCGCATTGGGGGTTATGGGGTTGTCGGAGCAGGTAAGCCCCGATGTGGCACGCAAACACTACAAAGCATTACTGAAAAAATATCACCCCGATGCCAACCAAGGCAACCGCCAATATGAAGCAGAGCTGCAAAAAACCATTAAAGCCTATAATTATTTGCGTGCATCTGGCTTTTGTTAGTGGCTAAATTTTGCTAACACTCTGCTAGCAAATAAAACCAAATTATTGGATTATCATTTCGGAGATTCTTATGAATAAGCCAGCAAAGAAAATAACCACCGCCCCCCAAGAGCAAAATGCAACCATGCCGATTGCGCCAGACACCACCATATCGGCAAAAAAGCTATTTGGTATTGCATTGGATATGCAGGTGCCTGCATTTTCCACCACTTGCGAATATGTGCCGATTTTGGATGAGAATTATCAATTTGATGAAAAAACGACCACTGCGTTGCTGGCTGGCTTTGCCTATAATCGGCGCGTCATGGTGCAGGGCTATCACGGCACAGGCAAATCAACCCATATTGAACAAATTGCCGCACGGCTCAACTGGCCATGTGTGCGCGTCAATCTGGATAGCCATGTCAGCCGCATTGATTTGATTGGTAAAGATGCCATTGTGCTGAAAGATGGCAAACAGGTTACCGAGTTCCGCGAAGGCATTTTGCCTTGGGCGTTGCAAAATCCGGTGGCATTGGTATTTGATGAATATGATGCTGGCCGCCCCGATGTGATGTTTGTTATCCAGCGCGTTTTGGAAGTCTCAGGCAAATTAACTTTGCTTGACCAAAATAAAGTTATTCGCCCGAACGAAAATTTTCGTCTGTTTTCCACCACCAACACCATTGGGCTAGGCGATACTTCGGGGCTGTATCATGGCACGCAACAAATCAATCAAGGGCAGATGGATCGCTGGAACATTGTGGCCACGCTCAATTATTTGTCGCATGATAGCGAGACCAATATTGTCCACGCCAAAGCCATTGGCTATGAGGGCGATAAGGGGCGCGAAAAAATTGCCGCTATGGTGCGCGTGGCCGACCTCACCCGTTCGGCCTTTATCAATGGCGATATATCCACCGTGATGAGCCCGCGCACCGTGTTGACATGGGCAGAAAATGCCGAAATTTTCAACGATGTTGGTTTTGCTTTTCAGGTTACTTTTTTGAATAAATGCGATGAATTGGAACGCCCGACAGTGGCCGAATTTTATCAACGTTGTTTGGGCGAAGATTTGCCAATAGAACGCGCCAGCGTTTTGAGCGATAATTGACCAGCGTTTTGAGCGAGAGTTGAAAAGGTAAATATGGATAAAAAAAATCCGATTGAAGAATTTAAGCGCGCCTTAACCCAGACCATGCGGTCAGTTGCTGAAGAGGCCGAGTTAAATGTAACTTATGGTGCGCAAACCCCCAGCCTTAACGATTTGCGGGTGCGTTTGCCCCACCCCGCCCATGATATGAACCCCGCTGATTTGCAAAATATGCGCGGCCAATCTGACAGCATCGCGCTAAGACTTGCACACCATGATGAGGCATTGGCGCAATCTTTAACCCCAGCAGAGGCGAAAAGCCGTGCTTCATTTGAGACCGCTGAAACAGCGCGTTGCGAGGTGCTTGGTGCGCGCCGCATGGCGGGTATGGCACGCAATTTGTCAGATATGCACGAGGCGCGTTGTGAAAAATTGGGCTATGCCGCGCCGATGAATCGTGAGGACGCACCGATTGCCGAAGCACTTGGCTATATGATACGCGAGCGATTATCCGACATAAAAACGCCCAAAAATGCCGATGGCGTGATGACAATCTGGCGCGATTGGATTGAAACCCGCGTGGGCGACAAGCTAGATGGGCTAGATGGTGTGTTGCATGACCAAGCTGATTTTGCCGCCCAAACCCGCGATATTTTGGTGGATTTGGGGCTGGCACAAGCTGGTGATGAACAAGATGGTAGCAATGAAGAAAATGATGGCCAAGAGGGTGAACAGCCCGACCAGCAAGGCGAAGGCGGGGCGAGCGAGCGCGATGAAGCCATGTCTGCCGACGATGTAGAATTTGGCGAAGGCGAGGGCGAGGGCGAGGAAAGCGATATGCAATCCGCCCAGCTAGATGGCGAAGAAATGGAGGGCGCGGGCGAACAGGCCAGCGAAAACGCCCAGCCTTATGCCCCCGATGGCGCGGTTAACCCTGATAAATCCAGCTATCAAATTTACACCACCAATTTTGACGAAATTATTGAGGCCGAAACATTATGCGATGGTGAAGAGCTGGAGCGGTTGCGGCATTATCTTGACCAGCAATTACAGCAAATGCAGGGCGTGGTGGCACGGCTTGCCAATCGCTTGCAACGTCGCTTGCAGGCCAAGCAAAATCGCTCATGGAATTTTGACCTTGAAGAGGGCTATTTGGATGCGGCGCGGTTGTCGCGGGTGGTTACAAACCCCACTTTGCCGCTTTCTTATAAAATGGAAAGCGACACTAATTTTCGTGATACGGTGGTTACTTTGCTGATTGATAATTCTGGTTCAATGCGTGGCCGCCCTATCACTGTGGCGGCAATGTGTGCTGATATTTTGGCGCGCACTTTGGAAAGGTGCAATGTGAAGACTGAAATTTTGGGCTTTACCACCCGCGCTTGGAAAGGCGGCCAAGCGCGTGAAATATGGATGGCCAATGGCAAGCCAAGCCCAGCCGGACGGCTTAATGATTTGCGCCATATTATTTATAAAAATGCCGATACACCATGGCGGCGCGCAAGGCGCAATCTTGGCTTGATGATGCGCGAGGGTTTGCTGAAAGAAAATATTGATGGTGAAGCTCTTATTTGGGCGCATAATCGATTGCAAGCGCGCCCCGAACAGCGGCGCATTTTAATGGTGATTTCTGATGGCGCGCCCGTTGATGACAGCACTTTGTCGGTTAATTCGGGCAATTATTTGGAGAAACATTTGCGCAATGTGATTGAGGATATTGAAACCCAATCGCCGATTGAGTTGATTGCCATTGGTATTGGCCATGATGTTACGCGCTATTATCGCCGTGCCGTAACGATTGTTGATGCCGAACAATTAGGCGGCGCAATGACTGATAAGCTGGCCGAATTATTTGATGAAAATGCCGCCAGCACCAATGGCGCGGGCACCCGCAAAACCTTCAAACGCGCTCCCATTGCCAGCTAATTAAAATCGTTTTTTAAGGCTTACACCCCAATAAGCACCATTAAAACCATAGGGTGCGGTGCGCCGCGAATAGCGAAACACCCCATGCGGACTAT
>JBPCVS010000199.1:0-3120 GCA_051010295.1 Parvibaculales bacterium
GCGGCTATCAAGACCTTAAACATTGGCGTTATCTGCGCTGGCAACCGCATGGCAGTGATTGGCAAATCAGCCTAGCGCGTGGCAAATTGCGCTGGAACGACACAGGCCAAATCGCCAAACGCATCAAACTAGAAATCGGCGTGAGTTTTTGAGGGTTGGGTTATTACCCGACATCATCAAGATATAGATATTTTTGGAAATTGATGAAGAGAGGTCTTATTTTATCAAGGTCACCACCAAACACGCGCTCGGCATCGGTGTTAGATTTATATTTAAGTTTGATGAGTTCGCCTAATTTTCCATCATCTAGTTCATCAACCCCATCTTTGATGTAGTTTTCTAAGACAAAAGCGATAAATTCTTGTTCTTCTTTGGTTAGAAAAGCATAGATATTGCTTTCTGCTTTAGCCACTCGTTCGCGCCGTGTGATGGGTGTGCGCGCATAGCTGATATATTCAAGCACATCAAATAAATCGCTATCTTTGGCGTTAATCATTTCTTGAAATTTCACCAATTCATCTTTGGCGCACCCTGCATCGGCAAGTTTTTTTAAGAGTTCGCGTCTTGTTGCGGGGTTTGCCCATAATTCTTTGAGTTTATCTTCACTTCCAAAAAATTTGGGTAGCTTTAATATATCAAATATCTTCTTTAGATATTCCTCCACCCCAACAAATTTTCCATCCAGCCAAAATCGGGTTGATGACATAGATTGAATTTCGCGCTCTTTGCCATCACTCAATTTAATTTTCACCTTTTGCGGGCGCGGTGTTTTATCACCTTCATCATCGGGCAGATTATTATCAGGCGGCGAGTCATCATCGGGGGGTGCATCTGTTAAGTCGGGTTCAATCGAATCTCCGTCCCATTCTGGGTCATTAAATTTAAGATACGCGCCGACAAAATCAATAATGGTGAAATAATATTTTCCTTCAAATAGCCGCGTGCCGCGCCCGATGATTTGCTTAAATTCAATCATGCTGTTGATGGGGCGCATTAAAACAATGTTACGGATATTGAGCGCATCCACGCCGGTGGATAATTTGTGGCTGGTTGTCAAAATGGTTGGGATTGCTTTTTCATTATCTTGAAAAATTTTCAAATGCGTGTCGCCAGTTGTTTTATCTTTGGATGTAACCCGCACACAATAATCTGGGTGGGTGCTATCGGATGTTTGATTGATAAGGTTGCGGATTTTGGCGGCGTGGGCTTGATTAGCACAAAACACGATGGTTTTTTCATTGGGGTTGATAGCCGCCAACATTTCTTCTACGCGTTTTTGTTCTCTTTCCTCAATTTCAATAATTTTATTAAAGTCTTTTTCTTTATATATCCTGTTTTCTTCCACTTCGCCTTCAAGCACTTCATCATCATTGACATAGATATATTCATCTAATGTGGTTTGAATACGTTGAACACGAAATGGGGTTAAAAACCCATCATCAACGCCCTCTTTAAGGCTATATTTATAAACGGGTTCACCAAAATAAGCATAAGTATCAGCATTATATCGGCGTTTGGGGGTGGCGGTTAAGCCCAGTTGCACGGCGGGGCTAAAATGTTCAAGTATCTCGCGCCAAGTGCTTTCATCGCTTGCACCGCCCCTATGACATTCATCAACAATAATAAAATCAAAAAAGTCAGGCGGATATTGCCCAAAATAGGGTTTGCCTTTATCCCCCGACATAAAAGTTTGAAAAATGGTAAAAAACACGCTGGCATTGGTTGGCACAGCCCCGCGTTTTTTAATCTCTTTGGGTTTGATACGCGCCAGTGCTTCTTCGCCAAATAATGCTTCAAAATCGCGAGTCGCTTGGCTGGCAAGAATGTTTCTATCCGCCAAAAACAAGATGCGCGGGGTGCGTTTGCTGTCTCTTTGTAAAGTCCACCGCGCATTAAATAATTTCCAAGCAATTTGGGCGGCAATGAAAGTTTTGCCCGTGCCTGTTGCCAAAGTCAGCAAAATGCGGGGTTCATTATTGGCAATGGCTTCAACGGCTTTGTTAATGGCTATTTCTTGGTAATAGCGGACTTGTTTTGTTGCCCCAACATCCAGCGGCACAGCATTAAACTTATCTTGCCATTCATTCACATCACCGAAAGTTTTATGCCAAAGTTCATCGGGGGTTGGAAAGGCTGGCACATAATTTTCTTTGCCAGTTTTCAGGCACATTTCATAAATCTCTTTGCCATCGGCGGCATAGGCGGTTTGCAAATGCAATTTTTGGCCATCGCGTTTGGCTTGGGCCACCCCATCTTCCACTTCGCCATAAGGTTTGGCTTCAACCACCGCTAATTTTCTATTTTTATAGATAAGCAAATAATCGGTTTTGTAATATTCTTTTCTGCCGCTTGGGTGTATTTTGCCTGTGCTGATGATATATTCTCTGCGGATGCGGCTATCCTCAACCACGCCCCAACCAGCATCGGCAAGCTGGCGGTCAATCAATTCAGCGCGTGTGTCAGCCTCGTTGAATCCTTGGTCACGGTAAAAATCATCTTCGTTCATGCCGCATCCTTTATCAATTCACCGGCGAAAGCTTGCTTGAGAATAGCCGATTTCAGCGCGTTCAAATTATCCAGCTTCTTGCTATAAAGGCGTTCTAAACTAGATGTTTGATTAAACAATTCCTCAACCACACGCAGGAATGATTTTTGCGTTTCTATGTCCACCGCTGGAATTTCAATTTCATATATTTGCTTTGAACTCAAATTTGGTTGGGCAGCCCCCGCAGAAATTGATAAGTTTTGCTCAACTTTAGTAGATAGAAAATAGAACAAATATTCTGTTAACAAATTCTCTTTAGGCCGTAGCAACCCTACTCGTTGATTTAGATAAAACCCTAAACCAGTTTTGTTAATTCCAACTTTTCCTGTCGTCGCACCAGACATCGCTAGCAATAAATCCCCATCATTTACCCAATACCTCCCTAAATCTTCTTTGTAGTCTGATTGATTGGCATAAACAGATTTGTCTGTAGATATTTCGCCATTTTGGATATTAGAAATTCGCAAAATGGGCGTTCCATCGTTAACAAACTTTGAACTCTTAAATGCAAAACCATTACACAAATCGCAAACATTGACCAGTTTTACAATACCAAATCTTGATTTTTGTTTCTC
>JBPCVS010000200.1:0-15629 GCA_051010295.1 Parvibaculales bacterium
TTTATTGGGCCAATGATGATAGGCATGTTTCCCGTTGGGCTGATTTTGGCGGTGGCGACATATTATCCAAGTTTTTGGATAATTAAAACCTATCAAAAACGCCGCAGACGGCTGGTTTTGAAGCGCAAAAATCGCAATTTACGCCGCCAAAAACTTGCCGATAAAAAGGACAGATTATGAGTGCTTTGGACAAAAAATTACGTTTAGGTGTCAATATTGACCATGTGGCAACCATTCGCAATGCACGCGGCGGCGGCTTGCCTAGCCCAGTGCGGGCGGCGCAACTGGCGGTGGCGGCAGGGGCTGATGGCATCACCGCCCATTTGCGCGAAGACCGCCGCCATATTGGCGACCGCGATATTGAAAAATTAGCAACCAGCATTGGTGTGCCGCTCAATTTGGAAATGGCGGCCACTGAAGAAATGCGCGACATTGCCTTACGCCATAAACCCAATGCCTGTTGCCTTGTGCCAGAAAAAAGACAAGAAGTAACCACCGAAGGCGGCTTAGATGTGGTGGCGGGCGGTAATATTTTGCAACACACGATTGAGCCGCTTAAAGCGGCTGGGATTCGTATATCGCTTTTTATTGACCCAGTTGCCGCACAAATTGAAGCGGCACAAAAAATCGGGGCGGATATTGTTGAGTTTCATGTTGGCGAATATTGTCGGGCAGTAACGGCCAATGAAAATGCGCAAAATCTGCTGGTGCAGGTGCAAAATATGGCACAATTGGCTGATGAATATGGATTAGAGGTGCATGCCGGGCATGGTTTGTGCTATCAGACGGTGGGTGCAGTGGCGGCCATTGAGCAAATGGTTGAGTTAAATATCGGGCATTTTCTTATTGGCGAAGCAATTTTTTGTGGATTGGAGGCCGCCATTGTGGAAATGCGGCGGCTCATGCAAGCGGCCAGAGAGACAAAAGAGACGGACGGATAATTTTGATTATTGGTATTGGTAATGATTTGATTGATATTCAGCGCATTGAAAAAACATTGGAGCGTTTTGGTGCGCGTTTTATCGCCCGCGTTTTTACGCAAATAGAGCAGGAAAAATCGGAGCGACGCAAATTGCGCACCGCCTCTTATGCCAAACGTTTTGCCGCCAAAGAAGCCTGCGCCAAAGCACTTGGCACGGGGCTGCGGCAAGGTGTTTTTTGGCGCGATATGGGCGTTGTTAATTTGCCATCAGGCAAGCCAAGCCTTGTGCTTACCAATGGCGCGTTGGCGCGACTTGCCGCCATTACGCCAAAAAATATGCAAGCACAAATTGATTTAACAATCACCGATGAGTTTCCACTTGCCCAAGCCATTGTGATAATCTCGGCGCAAGCTGATAATGCAAGTAATCGTTAGGGATAAATAATGAATGACACGCAATCAAAGCCAGCAGAGGAAAAGCCGCCTTTTGTGAAACATAAAAAGGAAAAGCACAAAAGCGGGTGGGGCGAATTTCTCAAAACAATGATTTGGGCGTTGGCCATTGCTTTGCTTATTCGCTCATTGCTGTTTCAGCCATTTAACATTCCCTCCAGCTCTATGAAGCCGACCTTGCTCATTGGTGATTATTTATTTGTCAGTAAATTCAGCTATGGCTATTCGCGCCATAGTTTTCCGTTCAGTCCGCCTATATTTGATGGGCGCAGTTCGGCCAATGCGCCCAAACGCGGCGATGTGGTGGTGTTCAAACTGCCTTATGATAATCGCACCGACTTTATTAAACGCGTGATTGGCTTGCCCGGCGACACTATTTCTGTGCGCAATGGGCAGGTGATTTTGAACAATCAGCCGATTAAAAAAGAGCGGGTGGCCGATTTTGTAGAAAAAGATGCGGCAGGCAATGAACATCATATTCCGCGCTATCGGGAGACTTTACCGAGCGGGCACTCTTATATGGTGTTGGATGCGGTGGCCAATGGCCCAGCCGATAATGTTGGTGAATATATTGTTCCAGAGGGGCATTATTTTATGATGGGCGACAATCGTGATAATTCTTCCGATAGCCGTATGCTTGGCTATGTCGGCTATGTGCCGCATGAAAATTTGGTGGGCCCCGCGCTTGTTTTATTTTTCTCTTTTGATGCCCATAGCCGCTTTTACCAGATTTGGCGGTGGCCAACGGCAATCCGCTATAATCGTTTATTTGAGTTGATAGAGTGATGCGGCAAAAAAGCGATTTACCAGCCTTTATAGCGCGCTTGGGTTATCAATTTGCCAGCATGAATTTGCTTGAACAAGCCCTGCGCCATTCTAGCCTTGATGTTGATGATGATAATGAAAGGCTGGAGTTTTTGGGCGATCGTGTTTTGGGGCTGGTGGTGGCACAAGCCTTGATTGATAAATATAAAACTGAAAGTGAGGGGCGGTTGTCGCGGCGTTTGGGTGAATTGGTGAGCGGGCGCATCTGCGCTGAAGTGGCAAAAGATATTGGCTTAGCGAGCGTAATAGAGATTGATAAATCTAGGCGCGGCGGGCGCAAAACGATAACCCCCAATGTGTTGGCTGATGGGTGTGAAGCGGTGTTGGGGGCAATTTTTCTTGATGGCGGTTTGGAAGCGGCACGCACCATTATATTGCGCCTATGGCAGCCGCATTTTGAAGCACAAATTGAAGCCCCGATTGACCCAAAAAGTGAATTGCAAGAATGGCTGATGCAACGCGGTTTGGATTTGCCGCTTTATGAAATCACCAAACGCAGTGGCCCAGCCCACGCCCCGCTTTTTGAAATATCGGTAACCACCGCCCAAGCCACCGCCACTGGCGAGGGCAAAACCCGCCGCTTTGCCGAACAACAAGCGGCAGATGCTTGTTTGCAAATTTTGAAGGCGGCGCACCCATGACGCAAGCAGCACACATAAAAAAATGCGGCTTTGTTGCCATTATCGGGCCGCCAAATGCTGGCAAGTCAACCTTGTCAAATGCTTTGGTTGGGCAGAAAGTTGCGATTGTCACACAAAAATCGCAAACAACGCGCATGCGTTTGCGTGCTGTGGTGATGGCTGGCGATGCGCAACTTATTTTGGTGGATACGCCGGGTATTTTTGAAACGCACCGCCGCTTTGACCGTGCGATGCTCAATGAAGTATGGCGCGGGGTGGAAGATGCCGATGAAGTTTTGCTGGTGCTGGATGCCGGCAAGGTCAATATGCCAGAAACCGAATTGGTGCTAAGCCAGCTCAAAAACCTTAAAAAGCCGCTTTCTTTGGCCCTAAATAAAATTGATTTAATGGCGCGTAAAGAGTTGCTTCACTTAGTAAAGAAACTAAGTGAACATATTGTATTTCAAGATATTTTCTTAATATCCGCTTTGCATGGTGACGGTATTGAGACGCTTAAAAAAACCATTGCTGGGCGGTTGCCTGAGGGGGCGTGGTTGTATCCCGAAGACCAAGTGGCTGATGTGCCGTCATTGCTTTTGGCGGCAGAAATTACCCGCGAAAAGCTGTTTTTGCGCCTGCATCAAGAATTGCCCTATGCGATGACGGTGGAAAGCGACAAATGGGAAAATAAAAAAGATGGCAGTGTGCGCATTGAGCAGACGATTTATGTGCGCCGCGAAACCCAAAAGGCCATTGTGTTAGGCAATGGTGGCAAAAGCATTAAGGCGATTGGCGCGGATGCGCGGCGCGAATTGGAAGAGATTTTTGGCCATCGCGTGCATTTATTTATTTTTGTGAAAGTGCGCAAAAATTGGCAAGAAGACCCCGCACGTTATCGCGCTTTGGGGCTGGATTATAAGGCCTGATATGGATTGGACGGCTGACGCATTGATATTGAATCGCCGCGCTCATGGCGAAAGCAGTGCGATTGTTGATTTATTCACCCGCGAACATGGCCGTTATACGGGGCTGGTGCGTGGCGGCAATGCGCGGCGATTGCGCCCAGTTTTGCAAAGCGGCAATATGGTGCAGGCCAGTTGGCGGGCGCGACTGGCCGAACATCTTGGCACAATGGTGGTGGAGGCCAAACGCCCCTATGCGGCTGAATTGATGGAAGATGCGTTAAAATTGGCGGCTTTGTCTTCGCTGTGCGCGTTGTTGTATATCACACCAGAGCGACAGGCCTATCCGCGTCTTTATGATACCGCGCTGGTGGTGCTGGATAATTTGACGGGTGATATGTGGTTGCCAGTGATGGCGCGGTTTGAGTTGGCTTTGCTGGAAGAAATGGGTTTTGGCTTAGACCTTTCAAGCTGTGCCGCCAGTGGGGTGCGCGAAAATTTAACGCATGTATCGCCGCGCTCTGGCCGCGCTGTTTGCCGTGCTGAGGCCGCGCCCTATCTTGATAAATTATTTGCTTTGCCAGATTTTTTGCACCAGCCTGTCGCTGATATTTCGCCCAATGATATAAAAGATGGCTTTAAACTTACAGGATATTTTTTGGAACAACGTCTCTACGCACCCAATGGGGTAAAGTTGCCCCCCGCACGAACCCGCTTTGTAGATTTAATATTGTGAAATGGAAAAGAATAAAAACCAAAAACAAAAAATTTCTCTCAATAGTAGCGAATTGTCGGAATTTTGCTTATAGAGAAGTATGACAGAAATAAAGCCATGGTCTATTTCGACGACGGTGCGAAACCCGCACCGTATGCGAGGCTTCCTATCGGCCATTGCCGACTTGGAGGGCGAGGTTTGGAATAAGGAAGCACAGATAAAATTTCAGATTGAACTGATAAGGAGAAAACTTTATGGTGCTGGTAGCTCTCAGTTTTCTAATGGCCTGTCGCCACAGCACCAAGAAATTCTGTCTTCCGCCGATGACCTAACGACACAGGATGCGCAACGGATTTTTGACGAAAAGCAATATGAAGACCCGCCCATGCGTGGCCGAACCTCGTTTAAGCCTTTGGAAAAATTCGGCTTTGTCTGTTTGGGTGACAGAAAATTGCAGATAACGGCATCGGGCAAAGAGTTCCTAATGGAGGATGTCGATTTTTCAGAAATTTTATTGCGGTCTCTCGTCAAATGGCAGTTGCCAAATCCTATAGAAGCGCGCAGTTTTCCAGAAGAATACGGCTATAATATCAAGCCCTTTGTGGGGACATTGCATCTGATAAAAAGAGTGAACGCATTATGCGTTGCAGAAAGACAAAAACCCAAAGGCATATCATTTTTTGAATTTGGGCTGTTTGCCATTACTCTGATTGACCACCAAGCGATAGAGCAGACGGCTTGTGATATTATGGAGTTCAGGAAAGAACTTTCTAATCGGCCAAAAAACAAGCAAGATGCATATTTGCATGCAGCACCGCAGACGTGGCGACCAAACTTTGTCGCAAAAAATATGCGCGATTATACCGATAATACCGTGCGTTATTTTCGGACAACAGGGCTCATCCGTGTGCGTGGTAGTGGTTACTATATTGATATTGAACCTTTGCGGCAAGTAGAGACTGATAGCCTATTGGATTGGGATAGCGGCAAACCCGATGCCAATATAGATTATGGTGCTACCATCGCTAACCCGCAATTACCCGAATTGCCTTGGGAAACGCCGACACAGATGACCCAATCGGCTTTGACAGTCATCAACCATCTGAACAAATCTGGGCAGGTAACAGACTTGCCGAAAGGATTTGAAAAAATGACACTGGCCAAACAGAAAATGACATTGGAGAAATTACGCAAACAGATGCGAGAGTGGCAAAAAGAAAAGGCCAAAAATGCGGCCAAAGACCCAAAAGAAATACAAAATATAATAAAAAATTTGCGCGCCCTTATGGATAAAAAAACAAGAATCCCAAATAAGCCAACCTATTTGGAGCATTGGACTGCGCTAGCTTTGATGGCGATAAATGATGCCATCACGATTCACCCGAATTATCCGCTAGGCGATGATGGTATGCCTACCAATACCGCGCCTGCGGGTAAGGCCGATATTGAATGCCATTACAAGAACTTCAAAATGGTTTGCGAAGTCACATTACAAAGAGATAAGTTGCAATGGGTTAACGAAGGCCAACCCGTCTTGCGGCATACGCATGAATTTGCCCAAGCCCACCCGAGTGCAGAGATATTTTGCTTGTTTGTTGCGCCACAGATTCACATTGATACGGCCAACATTTTTTGGGTGCATATTAGAAGCGGTTATGAGTCGCAAGAAATGCGAGTCGTTCCGATTACGATTTCTGATTTATGCGATATTCTTGAATTTTGTGCACAATGTTATTCACATAATAAAGTCATTTCGTATAAAAAATGGAAAGAACTATTGATTTGTGCTGTCGGCGCAGCAGAGAATCATGATAGTGCTTCACAATGGGTAGCCTCAATGAGTTCGCTTATTGAGAAGTGGAAAGGGCAGATAACAGCATGAAGATTAATCACATTTATCACGGCGATTGCATTGATGTTATGCAACGGGAAATTGCCGATAATGTGATTGATATGGTTTATGCCGACCCACCTTATAATGCATCTGGCAAATCGCTTAATCTTGTTGGCAACAAAACGGGTGGTTCATTTTACAAAATAAACGAAGCATGGGACGCTTTTTCTCCCGATGAGTATTGGCGCATGACCGATAATTGGATAGGCGAGGTGCGGCGGGTTATGTCGGCCAAGGCGAGTTTTTATGTGTCGTGTAGCATGCACAATATTTCTGAGATTTTGCTGGCTGGAAAATTGCATGGGCTACAGCTTAAAAACATCATTACTTGGTATAAGCCCAATGCCATGCCGAGTATTTCCAAACGAACCTTCAAACATTCTACGGAGTATGTTTGCTGGTTTGTGGCTGGCTCAGGGTGGACATTCAACTATGCGGAAACAAAAAAAGCGAATTTACAACGCGCAAAAGATGGTAGCTTAAAGCAAATGCCCGATATGTTGGAAATTCCAATCGTGCAAGGGCGCGAGCGCGTTCGGCAGGCGAATGGACGTGCCGCCCATCCGACCCAAAAGCCCCAACGTTTGTTAGAAGTTTTGATAACGGCCTCCACCAATCCACAAGATTTGGTGCTGGACCCATTTATGGGTTCTGGCACGACGGCGTATGTTGCACAACAAATGGGGCGAAAATGGATAGGAATAGAGCGTGAGGCAACATATTTGAAGATGGCGCAGGAACGGATGAAAGTTCTGGCATGACGATAAATTTGTTTTATACGGATTGTTTGGAAGGGTTGGCGAAAATAGAACCCAAATCGGTGCATCTGATATTTGCCGACCCACCCTATAATTTGTCTGGCAAAAATCATCGGACGGTAAAAAACGGCAAACCAGTTGTTTGCCACAAGGGCGATTGGGACATTATTGAAGATGTGGATGCCTTTAATATAAATTGGATAACGCAATGTTTGCGCGTCTTACGAGATGATGGCACATTGTGGATTTCTGGCACATTGCATAATCATCCATCAGTCGGCATGGCCATGAAGCAGTTGGGATTATGGATAATTAATGATGTGATATGGTATAAGAATAATGCGCCGCCGCTGTTGAGTTGCAATCGCCTTGCACCATCCACAGAGCTTATATGGGTCGCAAGCAAAAACAAAAAATTCTATTTTGATTATGGTGAGGCTAAAAAACTTAACGGTGGCAAGCAGATGCGTAATCTGTGGGCTATTAATGCACAACGCCATAAAACCCCGCATCCAGCCGAAAAACCTGAGCCTCTATTAGAACGCATAATACGTATCGGTTCAAAAAAAGGTGATGTCATATTGGACCCGTTTATGGGTTCGGGTACAACTGGCGTGGTGGCCAACAATCTTAAACGGCACTTTATCGGTTTTGAAATTGACAAGAAGTTTTTTGATATTGCTCAATCACGTATCAATGGAACAGCTATTGAAGCATCGAAAAATTTGAGTGCCACACAAATTAAACAAAAACAGGGTGTGAATGGATAAAACATACCCCTTGAGAACTCATGCCCGAATCTGCTTATAAAGCGGCATGAGTGCACCAATTAAAAATCCACCAGATGCGGCACAACCTGCCAGCTTGAAGCAGGTATTACAAACGCGTTATCTGGCTTATGCGTTGTCCACCATCACCAATCGCGCTTTGCCCGATGTGCGCGATGGTTTGAAGCCTGTGCATCGGCGGTTGCTTTATGCGATGCGGCAATTACGGCTTGACCCTGAACAGGGTTTCAAAAAATCGGCGCGGGTGGTGGGCGATGTGATTGGCCGCTATCATCCGCATGGCGACCAAGCGGTTTATGATGCGTTGGTGCGGCTGGCGCAGGGTTTTGCGGTGCGTTATCCTTTGGTGGATGGGCAGGGCAATTTTGGCAATGTAGATGGCGATAATGCGGCCGCCATGCGCTACACCGAAGCGCGGATGACGGAGATTGCCAATTTGCTATTGCGCGATATTGACAATGACACGGTTGATTTTCGCACCACCTATGATGGCGAAGATGAAGAGCCGATAGTGTTGCCGTCTGCTTTTCCCAATTTATTGGCCAATGGCGCGGCTGGCATTGCGGTTGGCATGGCGACCAATATACCGCCGCATAATGTGGCGGAGTTGTGCAGTGCCGCTTTGCATTTGCTCAAAAGCCCCAATGCGCGCATAGAAACTTTGCTAGAGCATGTGCAGGGGCCTGATTTTCCCACTGGTGGGGTGTGTATTGAAAGTGCCGACCATTTACGCACCGCCTATAAAACCGGGCGTGGCACTTTGCGCGTGCGGGCGCGTTATGCGACAGAAAAATTGGAACGTGGCACATGGCAGATTGTCATTACTGAAATTCCCTATCAGGTGCAAAAATCGCGGCTGATAGAAAAAATTGCCGAATTGATGCAGAGTAAGGCTTTGCCGATGCTGGAAGATATTCGCGATGAAAGCGCGGAAGATATTCGCATTGTGATTGCGCCACGCAGCAAAAATATTGACCCCGAGCAAGTGATGGCGGTGCTGTTTCATCAGACCGATTTGGAAACGCGCATCTCGCTCAATATGAATGTGCTGGATAAAAATGGTGTGCCGAAAGTTATCGGCTTGCGCGAGGCACTGGCGCAATGGCTAGAGCATCGCACCGAAGTGTTGCAACGCAAAAGCCACTATCGGTTGAGTAAAATTGTGGCGCGGCTGGAAGTGTTAGATGGCTATCTGATTGCCTATCTCAATTTGGATGAAATTATCCGCATTATCCGTGAGCAAGACGAACCGCGTGATGTGCTGATGCAGACTTTCAAATTAACGCAAGTGCAGGCCGAAGCCATTTTGAATATGCGCTTGCGGGCTTTGCGGCGGCTGGAAGAAGCCTCTATCCGCACCGAACATGAGACGTTGAGTGCGGAAATGCAAGAGCTGGAAGCATTGCTAAAAAGTGAAAAACAACAGCAGGCGGTGATTGCCGATGAGTTGAAAAATTTACGCAAAATTTTTGGGCCCAAAAACGCGTTGGGCAAGCGGCGCACCGATTTTATGGAAGTGGCTGACGCGCCCATTCCCGCGCTGGAGATTTTGGTTGAGAAAGAGCCGATAACGATTATTTGCTCGCAAAAAGGCTGGATACGCACCATGAAAGCGCATGTTGAAAATGGCGATAATCTGACCTATAAGGATGGCGATGGCGCGGCTTTTGTGTTGCATGCGCAGACCACCGATAAAATTATTTTATTCGCCAGCAATGGCAAAGCCTACACTTTGGAAGCCGCCAAATTGCCGGGCGGGCGCGGGCATGGCGACCCAGTGCGCTTGATGATTGACCTTGAGCCAAGCGAAGAAATTGTTGAAATTTTCACCTATAATCCAGCCCGCAAATTATTGGTTGCGTCGCATAGCGGCAACGGATTTATTGTGGCGGAAACTGATTTGCTGAGTGCGCGCAAGGCCGGCAAACAAATTTTGAATATCCGCGCCGAAGATGAGGCCGTGCTGTGTGTGCCAGCCTTGGGCGACAAGCTGGCGGTGCTGGGCGAAAACCGCAAATTGCTGGTTTTTAATGTCAGCGATGTGCCAGAAATGGCGCGTGGCAAAGGGGTGCGGTTGCAAAAATATAAGGACGGGAAGCTGGCGGATGCGCGGTGCTTTGCCCAAAAAGATGGGTTGAAAGTGCTGGATAAGGCAGGGCGCGAGCGCGTTTTTGCCGATTTGCAAGAATGGTATGGAAATCGTGCGCAAGCAGGGCGGGTGCGCCCGACTGGGTTTCCGTCCAATGGCTTGCTTGGCGCGGCATGGCCTAACAGGATTTAGGGGCAGGCTTTAGGGCCTAACCGGATTTTCGGGCCTAATCGAATCGGGCCTAATCGAATCGGGATTGGTTAACAGCAAGGTGGCACTGCCTTCATAATTCCAAAATTTGACCCGCACTTTATACTTGCCAGCGCGATAACGGGCGGTATCAAGCGGGATTTGCTCAATTTGTTGCAATGTTGCGCCCGCCGCCAAATCGCGCTTTGCGGGTTGCGCGTCACAATTTTCGTCAGATTTTTTTCCCTGCACCAATTCATTATCTTCAGTGATGACGATAAAACGGAATATATGACAGCTGCTTTTTGCAGTTAATTCACTATCTGAATTTGTCTTATTAAGAATTTGTAATATAACAGGTAATGGCAATGTTTTAATGTCTTTTCGCAGCACAAAATTAAGCGGCAGAGCGACTTGCAAACCCACCGCGCCATCAGCCACGCCTTGCGGTGAGCGATTCCAAAACCCAAATATCGCCACTACTGCGATGATGGCCAAAGTGGTGATTATCATATTGGGCATTTTTATTGACATTTGTGCCTCATCCAAAAATCTGTTGCGGTAGCCATGTTGCCAGTTGCGGCATCAGTGCCAGCAAAGCCAGCATCATAATCTGAATGATAACAAAGGGAATAGCCCCGCGATAAATCTGACCCGTGCTGACACTGGGCGGTGCGACCCCGCGCAAATAAAACAGCGCGAAGCCAAAGGGCGGGGTGAGAAAAGACGTTTGCAAATTCACCGCCATCATCACGCCCAGCCAGATGGGGTTAATGCCCATCGCCAGCAAAATCGGCCCGACAATCGGCACAACAACAAAAATAATTTCAATAAAATCCAGAAAAAAGCCAAGAATAAACATCAACGCCATAACCACAGCAATGGCCGTCCATTGGCCACCGGGCAGGCTTTCCAACATTTGCTGAATGGCCTCATCGCCGCCGAGCCCTCGAAACACCAGCGAAAACAAAGCCGCGCCAATTAAAATGGTGAATACCATGCTGGTGGTGTGCATGGTGGCGCGCATGGCGGGTTTGAGAATTTGCTGACGCATGGTGGCAAGCAAGCTGATTGCCAGCGCAAGCGCGACCAATAAAACCAATAAAAACCCAGCACCAATGGCCAGCCAATCAGTAAAATTGACGATTGTGCGTTGCAAACGTAAATCAAATAAATTGGCCAAGATAACCAAGCCGATAAGCGCGCCCATGCCAATTTCAATAAGGCGCGGATGTGTGCTTAATTTTGCGCCAGCCAATAAAATTGTGCCAACCGCCCCGACCGATGCGGCTTCAGTTGGGGTGGCAATGCCGCCTAAAATAGAGCCCAAAACGGCTATAATGAGAAAAATAGGCGGCACTAAAGCGCGTAACAAGGCCGATAATTCAACATCAGTTTCATAATTTATGGGCGGGGCTTTATGCGGCTGAATGAAGGCGATAAATAGTTGATAGGCAATATATAAGCCAACCAGCACCAAGCCCGGAATGAGTGCGCCAGCAAATAACTCGCCCACCGAAACGGTTTCGGGCGAAAAAATGCCCTGTGTGAGCTGGGCTTTTTGGTAGGCATTGGCAATCACATCACCCAGCAAAACCAGCACAATGGAGGGCGGGATAATTTGCCCCAATGTGCCAGCCGCGGCGATGGAGCCGGTTGCCAGCGATGGGTCATAGCCGCGTTTGAGCATGGTGGGCAATGACAGCAAGCCCATTGTCACAACCGTTGCACCAACAATGCCAGTGGAGGCCGCCAGCAACGCGCCGACAATAGAAACCGAAATGCCCAACCCGCCGCGCAGCTTGCCAAATAAACGTGACATATTTTCCAGCAAAGATTCGGCAATATGGGCGCGTTCAAGCATCATGCCCATAAAGATAAAAAGCGGCACGGCCAGCAAAACCTCATTGGTCATTGTGCCAAAAATGCGTTGCGGCAAAGCATAAAAAAAGCTGGTATCAAACACGCCAAAAGCATAGCCAATCAACCCGAAAGCCAATGCCACGCCAGCCAATGTGAAGGCCACTGGAAAGCCCGCCATTATGCACAAACACACTGCGGCAAACATGATGAGGTCAAGCATTTCAGCTATTTCAGGCATTTTCACCATCTTTCAGTCGTGTCAAATTGGTGAGAATGAGCGATATAGCTTGTAGAAAAAGCAAAGCCGCAAACAGCAAAATCACGCTTTTGAGCAAATAAACGCCTTGAATCCCGCTTGTCTCGCGGGAGCCTTCGCGCACCGACCAAGCAATCGCCACATAATCCCACGACACCAATAATATAAGCACACAAATTGGCACAACCAGCAAAGCACAACCCAAAATATCAATCAGGGCTTTGCGCCGTGCCGACAAACGCGCATAGAAAATATCCACCCGCACATGTTCATCTTTTAATAATGTATCGGCGGCGGCCAGCATGAACAAACAGCCATGCATATAAATCACCGCTTCCTGCATTAAAATTGAGCCAATGCCAAATATATAACGCGCCACCACCACGCCAAATTGCACCAGCACCATAAGCAAAACCAGCCATGCGGCACTGCGCCCGACAGCATCATTGAGGCGGTTAATATGAGCGGCCAGCCACAGCATTAAAGGTCGCGCCTTGCTTTGGTATAGGGTTCGGTGCTTTGTGCGCCCCAACGCATAGAATTTTCTAAAGAAGCACGAAAACTCTCATAGACTTTACGCGTGAACGCATCATGGCTGGCAATTTCGGCCAGCACCGCGTGTGAGGTTTGTTTGAGTGTGCGCATGATTTCTGGCGAAAAGCTGCGAATTTGCACTTTGTGCCGATTGATGAGTGTGTTGAGTGCAACAGCATTTTTATAATTATATTCGCTAAATGTGTATTCATTTTCGGCCATACAAGCGGCGCGGATAATGGCTTGCTGGCTGGGGGTAAAAGAATTCCAAACATCTAAATTGATGCCTGTGGCCAGCCCCGCACCCGGCTCTTGTATGCCTGGGCAATAATAAAATTTGGCCACTTGATAAAATCCGAAAGCCAAATCATTCCAGGGGCCAACCCATTCGGCGGCATCAATCGCACCGCTTTTCATGGACGGAAAAATTTCGCCACCCGGCAGTGCCACTGCCGCCGCACCCAGCCGCCGCATCACCTCGCCGCCCAGCCCAGGCATACGAATTTTTAGCCCCTTAAAATCATCAAGCGTCACAATCTCCCGATTATACCAGCCGCCCATCTGCACCCCAGAATTGGCGGATTGAAAAGCGATAATGTTAAAACGCGCTGATAATTCTTCCCATAATTGCTGGCCGCCGCCAAAATTAATCCATGCTATCAGCTCATCTGCCGTCATGCCAAAAGGCACGGCGGTGAAAAAATTAAAAGCTGGTGATTTGCCCTGCCAATAATATTCCGCACCATTATACATATCTGCCGTGCCAGTGGAGACGGCATCAAATGATTCAAAAGCTCCCACCAGCTCGCCAGCCGCAAAAATTTTAATATCCAATGTGCCATCGCTCATGGCGCGAATATTTTTTGCTAAATTTTCTACGGCTGTGCCAAGACCGGGAAAGTTTTTTGGCCATGTGGTTACCATTTTTAAGCGACGTTTGCCTGTTGCATAGGCGGGTGGCGATGCCACGCCTGCCATAAAAGAGCCTGCTACAAGCCCACCGAGCAATTGCCGCCGCTTTAGCGAACCTTTCATAGTATTTTTCTTATTTGCCATTATTTTGCCAGTGTGTTTGAAGTTGTCTTTAAGCGATAAGCCGTTGCCAGCCATCAACTGTTAATGATTCCATTGGTGTAAATTTGCTCTTATAAGCCATTTTATGACTGCTGGCGATGTAATAGCCGAGATAGAGATAGGCGAGGCGCAAATTTTGTGCGTGGCGAATGCGTTCTAAAATCATGTAATTTCCAAGACTGCGGCTTTTGTCATGCGGGTCAAAAAAAGAATAAACCAAAGACAGGCCGTCTTGCATGCGGTCGGCCAACAGGCAGGCTTTTAAGCGATTTGCACGATCGCGATATTCAATCAGATGCGTATCAACGCAGGTGCCCTCAATCATCGCGGCATAATCAAACTGGCTCATATTGGCCATGCCACCCCCCGCATGGCGATATTGAATATAGCGATTCAACAAGTCAAATTGTTCGGCCGAACTTTGCGGGGCAAGATGGTGAGCGGTTAAATCGCTATTGCGCCGCAAAATCCGCCGAAAGCTTTTTGACGGGGTAAATTGTGGCACCACAATACGCACCGATTGACAGGCCGAACAATTATCACAAGCCGGCCGATAGGCGATTGTTTGGCTGCGCCGAAACCCTGCATGGGTGAGGCTATTATTGAGGGCGTTTGCGTCTTCGCCAGCTAGATGGGTAAATAATTTGCGCTCCATCTGCCCGCGCAAATAGGGGCAGGGGGCAGGCTCGGTTACAAAAAATGACGGCAGCTTATGTCCAGTTTGTTGATTCATGCCCACAGCTTACGCCAGCTTGCCAGATAAGGCAAAAGTTAGAATCCAAAATACCATGGCGCAAATAATGAAAAGCTAAACCAGATGAGCAAAGCCAATGGCAAACCAGCGCGAATAAAATCGCTAAATTTTAGATTGCCCGGTGCCATGACCAGCAAATTTGTTTGATAGGCAATCGGCGTGATGAAACAACAATTCGTCGCAAATATGACGGCCAATAAGAAAGCCAGTGGCTCTACATTAAGCGAGGCGGCGAGGCCAACCGCCAAGGGGGTGAATAAAACGGCTGTCGCACTATTGGATAAGATATTGGTGATGATGACACATAATAGAAAAAAGCCTGATAATATGATGGCGGGTGACGCGCCTTCAAAAAGCAAAAGAAAATTATTCACCAGATACATAGTGCCGCCTGTTATATAAAGCGCGTTGGCCATAGCCAGCGCAGCCGCGATGAGCAAAAAAATACGCAAATTAAAACCGCGCCCTGCTTGGCGCACATTCAGCACACCCCCCATCACCATTGCAGTCGCACCAATCAAAGCGGCCACCACAATCGGCACAATGCCAGAAGCAGCAGCAAACACAGTGGTCGCAAATATAATGCGGGCGCGGGTGGCCATTTCAAAACTTGGTAATTCTCGCGTTGACCATTCCATCAGCAACGCATCACGATTATCGCGTAATGCCTCAATGCCGCTTTGTTGCCCAATCACCAGCAAAACATCACCAGCTTCTAGCCTGATTTGTGGCATTTGATGTCGTGCCATGCGCGACTGGCGTTGCACGCCAATAATAAAACAATCAGTGGTGTGTGAAAAACCCGTTTGATAAATGTTGCGCGCATTCATGCGTGAACCGGGCGCAACCACCAGCTCAGCGGTTAGCAAAGTGTTGGGCTTGATATTTTTACTATTGGGAATATACGAAAAAATCTGTTCTCTGAGTGGATGATTTTTGTCGGTCAATGCGTCTAAAATTTCGCGGCGGGTGGCGGCAATGAATAATTTATCC
>JBPCVS010000201.1:0-16014 GCA_051010295.1 Parvibaculales bacterium
GAGCAACACCATTAAAGCTGGTGCTTTTAACCATTGAATAATGCGCTTGGTCAAGAAACGCAACGCGCTGGCCAATTTTTGGCGGACGCGCAAATTGATATGCGCCAATAACATCGCCCGCTAAACAAGACACGCCGCCCAATCTTATATTCATGCCGTTTTGTGCTTCGCCCAATAGCGCAGGCCGATAAGGGGCTTCCAGCACATCGGGCATGTGGCAGGTGGCAGAAATATCCAAAATCGCATTATTTTCAGCCACATCCAGCACTTCGCCAACCAAAATACCAGCATCAAAAGCCACCGCCATACCGGGCTCAAGATAAAGCTGGGCGTGGTGTTGCTCCGCCAAAACCCGCAATAAAGAAACCAAAGCGGGGCGGTCATAATCAGGGTGTGTGAGCAAATGCCCACCGCCCAAATTAAGCCAATCAAATTTGCCGCTTTGCGCCGCCAAATAGGGCGCGACTGCCGCCATAGTGCGCTGTAATGGCGCAAAACCCTGCTCGCATAAATTATGCAAATGCAACCCGCGCACTTCTGGCGGCAAGGTATCTTGGAGTTGCGAAATGGGCTGGCCAAGCCGCGAGTCCGCCGCGCTAGGGTCATAAAGCGGATTGTCGCTTTCCGAATGTTCGGGGTTGAGGCGCAAGCCAATATCGCAATCGGGCTTTGGCGTAGTGGCGGCAAAAGCCGCAATCTGGCGCGTATTGTTGAAAATAATATGGTCGGATAAATGGGCAATCTCCGTCAGCTCACTTGGCTTGAAGGCGGGGGCATAGCTGGCCAACAAGCCGCCATAATATCTGTGTGCCAGCCGTGCCTCCCACAGGCTGGCCGCCGAACAACCATGCAAACAATCGTTCACTAATTCCGCCAGTGACCACATAGAAAAAGCCTTTAAGGAAAGCAAAATCTTTGCGCCACTGGCCACTGAAAGATTTTGCAAAATTGCTAAATTGTCGCGCAGGGCAACCTCATCAACCACAAAGCACGGGCTTGGCACACGCGATAAATCAAATTTGGCAAAATGCCGCGCACTGGCTGATTGGGTTGGCAACATCACTAAAACTCTATCGGCGCGGGCAAATCAACATGCTGCCAGCCAAGCCCATATTGCGTCAGCCGCGCCATAAAAGGATCGGGGTCAAATTGTTCCATATTCCACACCCCCGCCTTGTGCCATGTCTTATCCACCATCAAAGACGCGCCAATCATCGCTGGCACACCTGTAGTATAGCTGACGGCTTGGCTACCAAGCTCGGCAAAACAGGCGGCATGGTCGCAGATATTATAAAGAAAAATAGTGCGGCTCTTTCCAGTATTGGTGCCGCTAATAATTGTGCCGATGCAGGTTTTGCCCTTGGTGCTGGCGGCCAATGAAGCGGGTTCGGGCAACACAGCTTTAAGAAATTGCAGAGGGATAATTTCCTTCTCCTCATAAATGATTGGCTCAATCGCCGTCATGCCTACATTTTGCAACACTTGTAAATGATTGAGATAGCTCTCGCTAAAACTCATCCAAAAGCGCGCACGGGTAAGGCTAGGAAAATACCGCACCAGCGACTCCAATTCCTCATGATACATAAGATAAATGTCGCGCTGGCCAATTTGCGGAAAGTCAAACATGGCGCGCTGCGACAAGTGATGCAATGGCGGCGGTGTTTCCAGCCAATCGCCGCGCATAATGCCGCGCTGGGGCCGTAACCTCGCGGATATTTATTTCTGGATTAAAATTGGTGGCAAAAGCGCGGCCATGCGCACCACCATTGCAATCAACAATATCCAGTGTCTCTATAGTCTCTATCAAATGCTTGTTGGTATAGGCGGTGAAAACATTGGTCACGCCCGGGTCAAAGCCTGAGCCAAGCAATGCCATCAGCCCAGCTTTTTGAAAACGCTTATGATAATCCCACTGCCAGTGATACTCAAATTTAGCCACATCACGCGGCTCATAATTGGCCGTATCCAGATAATCCGCCCCCGCTTTAAGACAGGCTTCCATAATGCTCAAATCTTGATAAGGCAGTGCCAGATTAACCACCAATGATGCACCCGTTTTTTCAATCAAGCGAGCAGTGGCATCGCTATCATCGGCATCCAGCTGTGCGGTTGTTATTGTTTTTCCTGTGCGGCGGTGCAGATTTTCAGCAATCGCATCGCATTTTGCCACATGGCGGCTGGCCAATGTAATCTCGGCTTGCATGGTTTCGCAGAGTGCCATTTTATGCACCGCCACCGCGCCAACCCCGCCCGCGCCAATAACCAGAAGCTTTGCCATATCAAACCCCTAATGTTCGTAATAAGTGTAGCCGTTAATGCTATCCTTGAAAGTTGAAATCATCTCGCGGCGGTCTTGTGGTGTAATGCGCTCGGTTTTTACTGCTCGTTCAACAATTTTCTTAAACCCATCAATCAGCAATTTCGGATTATATTCCACATAAGACAGCACTTCGGCAATGGTGTCGCCTTCTTGCTCGTGCATCAGTTCAAACGCGCCATCATCTAGCAATTCTATGGTGACGACATTGGTATCGCCAAATAAATTATGCAAATCGCCCAATGTTTCTTGATAGGCACCCACAAAAAATACGCCCAAATAATAATCCTCTCCTGCTTTTAACTCATGCACGGGCAGGGTTTCAGTTTTGCCCTGCCCCAGCACAAATTTATCAATTTTGCCATCACTATCGCAAGTCATATCGCTCAAAATGGCTTGGCGGGTGGGCTTTTCATTCAGCCGATGCAAGGGCGCGATAGGATGAATTTGGTCAATCGCCCACACATCTGGCAAGCTTTGGAATAGGGAAAAATTGCCGTGATAAATATCGGCCATATCGCGCAATGCGGTGGCCATTGTTTCTGGCACAATTTGCTCACCTTCCAGCCTGTCTCCCATCAGGGTTTTAATGCGGTTCATCAAATAAAGATGCGCTTTTTCGGCTTTGGCGGTGGCGCGCAAAGACACTTGCCCAGTCTTAAATAAATTACGCATTTCATTGCGATAGAACACCAAATCGTTCCAACATTCATGCACGCGTGCGGGGCTTAGATGTTGCTCAATGCCCAACATGGCTTGCAATACGGGCGGGTCGGCCTCGGCCGCCTCAACCCGATGCACGCTGTCATAATGGGTGGCCTCCAACACATTAAACAGCAAAGCCGATGAAGTCGCCACGCAAGCGCGCCCGCTTTCGGTAATAATCACTGGATGGGCAACACCGCCCTCATCCATCGCATATTTAACCGTCTCAATAATGCTCATACAATATTCCGCCAATGTGTAATTGGTAGAGTTTTCGCTGGCGCGATGTTCGCCTGTGTAATCCACGCCAAGTCCGCCGCCCAAATCAAGAAAATTAAGCGGTGCGCCCTCGCCTTTGAGCGCGATAAAAAATCGGCAAGCCTCTTGGGTGGCGAGTCTAATCTCCATAATATTGGGAATTTGGCTTCCTAGATGGCTGTGCTGCAATTTGAGGCAGTCCAGAAAATTGCAGTTACGCAAAGTGTCAATAACATCCATCACCTGCTCAATCGTCATGCCGAAAGTTGACCGATCGCCGCTAGAGGCCGCCCATTTGCCACTAATCTGGTGCGTGAGTTTGATGCGGATGCCCAGCTGCGGCCTGATATTGAGGCGCGATGCGACCCGCAACACCAAATCCAGCTCACGCGGACTTTCCAGCACCAAAAAAATGTTGAAGCCCAGCCGTTGCGCCATCAATGCCAAACGTATAAATTCCTCATCTTTCACGCCATTGCAAATCAGTGCCGCCTGTTTGCCCAAATTATGCGCCAGCGCAATCAGCAATTCGGCTTTAGAGCCAACTTCCAGCCCAAAATCATAGGGCGCGCCATAGGCGACAACGCGCTCCACCACCTGCGCTTGCTGGTTCACCTTTATCGGAAACACGCCTTGATAATGGCTTTGATAATCAAATTCAGCAATGGCGGCGCGGAAAGCTTCATTTATCTCGCTAATCCGCCATGCGATAAAATTGGCCACGCGCAACAGCACAGGCGCGGTGATGCCGCGTTGCTGCAAATTATTCACCACCGCCATTAAATCAACGGGAGCCGCTTCGGGTCTATCAGGGCGCACAATCGCCAAATGGCCATTATCCAACACCTGAAACAACCCCTGCCCCCAGCGCGAAATACCATATAGGCTATCCGCACCCCGCCATTGGTCGGCTTTTTGGGTCGCTATAAGTGATGGTGTTCTGGCCATAATATCCCTCAAAACTACGGCGTAATTAGCCTTTTTCGCTGATACGTTGTAGATATTTCTCAAACATCGGCACCGTAAAAGCAATATCCCCATGCGCAGGGCTATATACCATACCTTTATGAATAATACGTGCCCGACATGGCCCCAACGTCTTTGGCGTTTCATTCAAAATATCGGCCACATCAGATGACCGATAAGGCCCTGCACCCAATTTAGACATGGCAAATACATATTCTTGCTCTTTGGGGGTAAGCCTATCAAACCGCACCCGAAAAAAGCCTTTATCAAGCCTATCAAGGGCAGCTGGCGAAGCGGAAATCACATCCGTTTTTTTAATGGGCGAAGATTTTGCCCTGTTCCAAAGCTGAAAACCCCATTCTTGTAAAAAAAACGGATAGCCTTTCGTTATTGAAAAAACTTCTGCCAATGCTTGTGCAGAAATGCTCTCGCCTTCGCCTTCAATCGGCTCTTTGATGGCACTAAAGGAAGATTTTTTGTCCAGCGCATCTATCCTGTAATAATCAAACAGGCGTTCCGCATATGATTTTGCATCACCTGTGAGTGCCGCCACTTGCGGTAAGCCTGCGCCAAAAAACATAACGGGCAATTCTTCTTGATTGGTTCTGTGGATTGCCACAATCAATGCAGAAAGCTCTTCAGAGGACAGATATTGCACCTCATCAATAAATATCGCCCACCCGATATTGGCGGCTTGCGCGGCCTTGCCCACTGTTACAAACAAATCGCCCAAATCATATTCCAAGATGCCGCTATCGGCAATTCCGACAGCGGGGTCTACGGCAAGCGATACATCACCGACAGAAAGATGAAAAACACTGGCAAAAGAATGCAATGCGCGCATCGCATTATGGGCAGTTTGTTTTGCTTTCTCAATAAGAGAAATCTCACGAAGTGCTTGATGCACTTTCGGATATAATAATGTCGCAAGCGACTTATTATCAGGTGCCTCAATAAAAGAAGTTGCATATTTCTTTGCGTCGGCTTTTTTTACAAAATTTCTTAACAGGACGGTTTTTCCTGTGCCACGAAGCCCCAATAAAATTTGCGATTTTGAATGTTTTCCAACTAAAATGCGTTGCAAAGCAATTTCTGCATCAGATATTATCTCATCACGACCAGAAAATTCTGGTGGCGGAGAGCCTGCGCCAGGGGCGAAAGGGTTTTTAATACGGTTCATAATTTACCTAAATCTACCTAAATCTACCTAAATCTATCAAAGTCTAACATAATCTAACATATATTTGATAGACTTTGATAGATTTTGATAGATTTGTCATCTTAAAAATAAATATAAGGGTGATAAAAGCACTTGCCGCCCTTTTGGTAATTCTTTTCCGCCTTTGCGTAAAGCATTATATAATATGCCGCATGGTGAAACTAAAACCCTGCTATGCTTATCTGCTTGTGACCTGTGATGAGGGTGCGCAAAAAAGCTATGTCGGCTGGACGCATGACCTTGAGGCACGGCTGGTGGCGCATAATAGCGGCAAAGGCGCGAAAGCCACACGCGGTCGGCAATGGCGGCTGGTGCATAGCGAATGTTTCAAAACAAGAGGCGAAGCCATGCACCGCGAGGCTTTGCTGAAACGTAATAGAAAGGAAAGGAAATCACTTGTTAACGGGAAATAAATTCAGCACTATATTAGCGAATTTTCTGGCCGCCGCCCCAGATTATAGCATTATTTTGCCCGATGATTGGAAACAGGGGCGCACGGCCTATGGCGGCATGACTGCGGGCTTGTTGTTGGCCGCCATTCAACATGCCAATGCTGATTTGCCGCCATTACGCACGGCACAAATTAATTTTATGGGGCCAGCCGATGGTGAATTGCGCGTAACCCATAAATTATTGCGGAAAGGCAAAAATAATGTGACTTTTGAGGCGCGTTTAGACAGCAAATTAGGGGCTGGCACTTATGGTTATTTCACTTTTGGGGTTTGCCGCCCAATGCCAGACACTGTGGATTATCCGCTTGAGCCTCTGCCGATTACGCCTGAAGATGTGCAGCAAATTATTTGGGAAGGTGCGCCCGCCTTTGTGCATAATTTTGACCGCCGCATCATTGCTGGCAATCCACTCACCACAGGCATGGAAAAGCCAGAGTTTACCGCATGGTGTCGCCATGTTGACCCGCAAGCCTATGCGGGGCTTGTGCCGCTTATGGTGCTGGCCGACTCGCCGCCTGCCGCATTGAGCTATTTACCAAAAACCCAAGCCCTAAGCTCTATGGCATGGAATATGAATATGCTGAGCGATGATATAACCACCAAAGATGGCTGGTGGCTGATGCGGGCGCGCACCGACCATATTAAAGACGGCTATTCCTCGCAATTTATGCAAGTGCTCAACCGCGATGGCCGCCCGATTATGGACGGCATGCAGCACCAAGCGATTTTTGTTTAAGGCCTCGTAAAACGTGTGCCGGGCGCGGGTGGCGTTTCGGGTGCGCCAGCGAAACATTGCGCTTTGCTCATCCAATCGGTGGCGACCGCGCCTGTTAGCTTCAAATCAGTATCGGCAATGTTGCGCACTTGCGTAACCACTTGGCAAAATTCTTCTGCCGCGCCCACAACGCGCTCGCTATCAGACATTTCGCCAAATTCCCAAATCGCCCCCGATGGCGCGGTGAGTTCAACAAAAGGCATTGTCGCAGGCGGGGTTTCTTGGCGGGTGATATAGGTCCAGCCAAATGTGTTAACCCCCAACACACAAATAGCGCGAATATGGTCGCCATTTTGCCGCACCACCCCCAAATGGTCATAAATCTCTTGGCCATGCGCCCAGGTCTCCATCAGCCGTGCCGAAATTGATGAACGCGCACTCATATCTGGCCCCGCCCATTTAAGGCGTTTTTTCGGGTCAACTTCTTTGAAGCGCGCCGCCATATCAACTAAAAAATCGTGCCATGTTTGCAGCAAAGCCCGCCCCGCCAAGCCGCTATATTGCTCATCTAGCCAATGTTTTTCAAATTGCCGCAAGCCACCCGTCTGTGCCATTGCGTTGGCCACAAATTTTTCAAAATTCACCTCATCAACATAGCTTTCATTGGCCGCCCAATTCCACACATGCAAATGTTCCAGCACATTATTCAATGTCCAATTTTTGAATTGGGTTGGCTGGTCAAGCTCGGCATCGGATAAATCTTTCAGCAAATCATAAAGTGCCAGCGATTCTTGCTTAAAATCTTGCGCCTCAGTAACCATATCATTTCTCCTCTTCGGTCGTAATTTCAATCATTAAATCATCAGCCCCAACCTGCTGGTTGGCAACCACCAAAATTTTGGCGATGGTGCCGTCAATCTGTGCCAAAATCTCATGCTGCATTTTCATCGCTTCAAGCACCAATAAACGCGCACCGCTCTGCACTTTGTCGCCCTCCGCCACAAAAATCTCAACCACATTGCCATGCATGGGCGCGGCCACTTGGCGACCATCACCGCTATCATGGCTTTGCGCGTTTTTCGCCAATAAATTGCTGGCCACAAATTGCCGCCCCTCTATGCTGGCCATCAACTGCGCCCCGCTTTGACAAGCAAGACTTGCCATAGTGCAATCATTTACTTTGGTGATAAGTTTAATCCCCTCGCCGCCAATAATTTCTATACGCACATTATCTGTGCCTAATTGCACCTCATAAAGCCCGTCTTTTATTGCGTGAACCATGACGGCATAATCTTGGTCTGCAACCTCCAACCTATAAGGCGTAGAGAGCTGTTGATTAGCCGTGAAATTGAGCAATTCTGCCGCCAGCCCCAAAGAAGCTTTATGGGCTTTGGCGCGGTCAAATAAATAAAACCGAACCGCCAATAGCGCAATATCTTCCGCCATTGCTTGGGCATCGCTCACGCCCTCTTCGCCAAAAGTTTCGGCAATAAAAGCGGTGGAAAAATCGCCTTTGACAAAAGCCTCTGCCTGCAAACAGCCAATCAGAAAATCGCGATTATGGCGCACCCCAAATAAAGCGGTTTCTTTAAGCGCGTCCACCATCAGGCGGCGGGCGGCCTCGCGGTTTTCGCCAGTGGTGATAAGTTTGGCAATCATCGGGTCATAAAAAGGCGAAATTGTCTGCCCGCTTTCAATGCCAGTGTCCAGCCGCACGCCAGCGCGTTGCGGGGTTTGAAAACAACGCACTAAACCCGTGCTGGGCAAAAATTGATTGGCCGGATCTTCAGCATAAAGCCGCACTTCAATAGAATGACCGCGCAATGTTATATCATCTTGCACCATGCCAAGCGGGTTGCCTTGTGCCACCTGCAACTGCATCGCCACCAAGTCCAATCCAGTAATTTCTTCGGTTACAGGGTGCTCCACCTGTAGGCGCGTATTCATCTCTAAAAAATAAAATGTCGCGCCATCATTATCCAACAAAAACTCAACCGTGCCCGCCCCGCGATAATCAATAGCGCGTGCCGCATTGACTGCCGCTTCGCCCATCGCGGTGCGTAAAGCCTCTGTCATAATGGGACAAGGGGCTTCTTCAATCACTTTTTGGTGGCGGCGTTGCACCGAACAATCGCGCTCTCCCAAATATAAACAAGTGCCATGCGTATCGGCAAACACCTGAATTTCTACATGGCGCGGCTTGATAATGGCTTTTTCTAAAATCAACTCGCCTGAGCCAAAAGCATTTTCGGCCTCCGAACGAGCCGCAGCAATAGCGGGTGCTAAATCACGCTTTTTCTCAACCAACCGCATACCGCGCCCACCGCCACCCGCAGTGGCTTTCACCATAAGCGGAAAGCCGATTTTTTTGCCTTCCTCCAGCAATATATCATCTGATTGGTCTTTGCCCTCATAGCCCGGCACACATGGCACATCAGCCTCAATCATGCGGCGTTTGGCTTCGGCCTTATTGCCCATCAGTTGAATGGCTTGCGCGGTGGGGCCAACAAACACCAAACCCGCTTTTTCAACCGCTTTGGCAAAATCGGCATTTTCCGACAAAAACCCATAACCGGGATGAATGGCATCTGCGCCACTTTTAAGCGCGGCCTCAATAATTTTATCCCCCAGCAAATAAGATTGCGTCGCTGGCCCTGCACCAATCAACACCGCCTCATCTGCCATACGCACATGCAACGCATCGGCATCGGCCTCAGAATAAACCGCCACTGTTGCCATGCCGCATATTTTGGCACTCCGCATCACCCGACAAGCAATCTCGCTACGATTGGCAACCAGCAATTTATCTATGCGTGACATCATTTGCTCCTACTTCTGCGACCAGCTTGGCTTGCGCTTTTCTAAAAAAGAGGCAACCCCTTCGCGTCCCTCATCGCTTTTCACGCTTTGGGCAAAAAATTTGCCCGCCTCAGCAATCATCGCATCGCCATCTAATTTTTTATTGCGCTGTAGCAATTTTTTGGTGGCGGCATTGGCACTTGGCGCGCAACGGCGCACCCCTGCTTGCAGTTGCGCCAACTGGCTTTCAGCCGCCGCCATATCATCGGCCAAAAAATCTACAATGCCAAAATCTGCCCCCTCAAGCGCGGTGAAGCGCAAACCCGTCAGCATGATGCGCCGCGCATTAAACTCGCCCACCCGATTAACCACATGCGGCAAAATTTGCGCTGGCACAACGCCAATAGTCGTTTCGGTTAATGCCATGCGCGTATCTTTTACGCCAATCACCAAATCAGCCGAACACGCCATGCCCAGCCCGCCAGCCATCGCCGCGCCATGCAACAGAAAAACCGTCACTTGCGGCATATTTTTAATTTGCAAAAACACCTTGCCGATTTTGCTGCTATCGGCAATCACTTCGGCCTCATCGCGGCTTTCTTGAAAATTATTCTTAAAGCCTTTCAAATCACCACCCGCGCAAAACACCTCGCCCTTGCCGCGTATAGTGATGCCACGCACCTCTTTACGCGCCGCAATTTGTGCCAGTTTTTGGGTAATTTGCGCCACCATTTCATCAGATAGCGCGTTGCGTGCCTCAGGGCGGTTGAGCCATAAAGTAACCCAATCACCTTGCTCTTCAAACAGCACAACATTTGTTTCCGCTTCGCTCATTATTTCATTTCCTCCCCTACATTCTACCTCTATATTATGCGGCCGCTACATGCGGCCTATGCCAAAAGCATTGGGTTGCAATTTGCGATGCTCGCGCTCCCAAATAACATCCAGCAACAAGCCCAAAATTTTGCGCGTATCACGCGGGTCAATCACCCCTTGGTCAAGCATACGTCCCGAAGTATAAAACGCATCTTCTTGGGCGGCAAAAATTGCTTCAATAGCGGCATGTTGCTTTTCTATCGTCGCCATATCGGGCTCAGTGCCGCGCCTTTTTGCCCCCGCAACAGCCACTGCCGACATGGTGTTGGCCGCCGATTCACCACTCATCACGCCTGTCATAGCATTCGGCCACGCAAATATAAAATCTGGCTCATAGCCAATGCCTGCCATGCCATAATTGCCCGCGCCATAAGACGCGCCAACATAAAATGTGAGTTTCGGCACACGGATATTAGAAGCCGCCTGAATCATTTTCGCGCCATGTTTAATCATGCCATTTTGCTCATATTCTGTGCCGACCATATAGCCCGTGATATTATTGAGAAAAATTAGCGGTATGTTGGCTTGGTCAATAATTTGAAAAAAATGCGCGCCTTTGGCGGCTTCATCTGGCCCCATTGGGCCATTATTAGCCACCAGCCCAACCGCATGGCCAAAAATTTTGCCCTGCGCACAAACCAAATTCGGCCCAAAGCGCGATTTGAAATCGGTAAAAACCGACCCATCTACCAGCCGCGCAATCAATTCACGCGCATCATAAGGCGTTTTATAATCACTTGGCACCAGCCCCAAAATTTCTTCACCATCATAAAGCGGCTCTTCAAAATCGGACTGCGGCAAGGGCGGACAATGCGTATTCCAGCCCAGCCCCGCCACAACATCACGTATTTGCCTGATGCCATCACTATCATCTTCGGCCAGATATTCTATAAGGCCTGTCACCGCTGCATGCATTTCTGAACCACCAAGCTGGCGTTCATCGGCCACTTCGCCAGTGGCCGCCTGCACCAATGCCGCACCGCCCAAAGCCGCCATGCCATTATGTTTAACCCCGACATTATAATCCGACATGCCGGGCATATAAGCCCCGCCTGCAGTGGACGGCCCATGCAGCACCGTCATGGTTGGAATTCCCGCCGCACTCAGCTTGGCCAATGTATAAAACACGCTGCCGCCATGCGCCCATAATTCTACCTTATAAGCCAGCAAATTTGCGCCCGCGCTTTCCACCAGATGAATAAAGGGTAGTTTATTTTGCAACGCCATCTGCTCACAGGCCAATAATTTGCGAAACCCCATTTCGGTGGCCGCACCAGCATTGATACCGCTATCATCAACGCACACCATCACCCGTGTGCCGCTTACATACCCAATGCCAGCAATCACCGAGCCGCCGGGAATTGAGGTTTCGCGGTCAGGGTTATCAACGCAATAGCTGGCTATATTAAAAAGCGGCAAAAATGGCATACCCGCATCAAGCAGTTGCGCCAGCCTGTCACGCGGGGTCAACTGATTGCGTTCTTCAAAACGCGGGCGGCGTTTTTCCGAAGCCGCCACAGCGCGTTGTTCCAATGCGCGCAGCTGGGCAATTTTTTCAAGCTGATTTTTGCGATTTTCTGCATAAGCATCGGCTTTAACATTAAGGCGGCTTTCAAAAATGGGCATTACAAGTCTTTCGCAAATGTTTCGGGAATGGCTATTGGCTGGTCAAGCAATATCTGTGCATAGGCTTTGCCCTGCGGGTCATTGCGGATAGAAGCTATGCCGCCGCCGCCCAAAACCTCATCAATCAAGATATTCATAGCATGGCAACCCGGCAAATAATAGCGCGTCACTGCGTTGCTCTGGCCGCTATCACCCTCCATAAAATGGCCAAAACGTTGGCGAATAATATCATCGCTCAACCCCGCCCATATATAAGGCAGATAATCGGCTTGGCGCGCAATCACGCCGATATTGGCTTTGTTGCCCTTGTCGCCCGACCGCCCCCAAGCCAATTTTACCAGAGGCACCTCTACCATTTTGCCCGACATATCGGCCTCTGGCACTTCGGGGCGGTGCTGGTCATCAGCACAAAACGCCACACCCTCAACAAGCGATACAATGTTGCTTGTGCCGTCTATATCCAGCACCACCTCTATCTGATTTTTTGGAATAGCAAAAGAAAATAGCCGCACAACAGGCGATGGTTTGGGGCGCGAACCCGCAAAAATTGACAGACCAGCAGGCGTGGCCAGTGCCAAACCCGTCAATTCTTTCAACATCGCCCCCGCGCCTGCCATATCGGGGTGTTTGGCGGCAATTTTCAAAGTCACTTCACGATTTTGCGCCTGATTTTGCGCCGCCGCACCATATTGGCTATCATCACCCAACACTTCTACCGAAGTTTCGGTAAAGTCTGCCATATTGCGCTGCCGCAACACAGCACGCGCACGTTCAAACACGGCTTGGGCAAAGCTACGGGCTTTTTCTGCCGCCTCAAGCCCAACAAAATTAACCAACATTCCCGCCCGAAAACCATCAGTATAGGTTGCACTCACCTTATAAGTGTCAGGCGCAGCATAACCTTTGGCATGGGCAACGCGCACTTGATTATCGGCTATTTGCTCAATTTCAACTTGGCTAAAATCGCACACCACATCGGGCAACATATAGGCTTGCGGGTCGCCAATTTCATAAAGCATCTGCTCTGACACCGTGCCGATATTAACAATGCCGCCCGTGCCTTCTGGCTTGCTACAAATAAATGAGCCATCAGCTTCCACATCGATAAAAGGATAGCCAATATCGGCCAGCCTATCTTTCACCAAATGCCAATCGGTAAAATTGCCGCCAGTGGCTTGCGGCCCACATTCAATAATATGGCCGCCTAGTGAACCGCCCGCCAATTTATCATAATCTTCCGCCTGCCAGCCAAATGCATGAATACACGCACCCAATGTTACCGCACTATCCACACTGCGGCCGGTAATGACAATATCGGCACCCCCATCCAACGCGGCGGCTATTGGAAAACCGCCCAAATAGGCGTTAATGCTGGCTAAATTTTGTGGGTCGGGGAAAGCCTCGCCCGAAAACATATCCTTAAAAGCGGTAAGCTGGTCGGCCTGTGCCAGCAAATCATCACCGCTCACCACCGCCACGCGCAAATCTAGCCCTTGTTCTTTAATTAAAGCGCGTGCCGCATCGCCACAGGCTTGCGGATTAACTCCGCCCGCATTGGACAAGATTTTGACACCTTTGGCGGCAATATCTTTGAGATGCGGCTGCAACACGCCGCTTATAAAATCGGTCGCATAGCCCATTTGCGGATTGGCCGCCCGCGCCCGCGCCATAATTGACATGGTAATCTCGGCCAGATAATCATAGACCAGATAATCCAGCCCTTTAACTTGTAGCAGTTGCGGGGTGGCCATCATTGACTCACCCCAAAAACCACTTGCGCCGCCAATACGTATTTTTTGTGGCATAGATGCCCCCTCTTTATTGCTGGCGATATTAACAATGGCGCACTTGTTTTGTAAAGCATAAGCCGCCACAATATAGTAAAGAAAATAAGCTGGAGGGCATAATGCTAAATCCATTTGAAAATGATGAACGCCGCGCATTTCAAGATTCCATTCGCAAATTTATGGAAAGCGAAATTAACCCCTATATTGATGAATGGGACGAAGCGGGCGGCTACCCCCATGCGGTGAATGAAAAAATCTGCGCGCTTGGCGTGTTTGGCTTTAACATTGCCGAACAATATGGCGGGCTGGGCTTTGATGATTTGCACATGCGTAAAGCAGTAGGCATTGAAATGGGGCGCACCTCTGCGGGTGGCGTGATGGCCAGTGTTGGATCGCGTTCTATTATGCTCAAACCGCTTAGTGATTTGGCCAGCGATGAGATTAAAAACCGCGCCTTGCCAGAATTGCTGTCAGGCAAAAAAGGCGGCGCATTAGGCATCACCGAACCAAGCGGCGGCTCAGATGTCGCCAATCTTAAAACCACCGCCCATAAGGACGGCAATGAATGGGTGCTCAATGGCCAAAAAATGTTTATCACCGGCGGCATGCAGGCCAGCTATTTTGTTATTGCGGCACGCACGGGCAAAGCGGGCATGGGCGGCATTTCATTGTTTTTTGTTGAAGCCGATATGGACGGCTTTAGCCGTAGCCCGATAACGCGCAAAATGGGCTGGTGGTCATCGGACACCGCCACCTTGTATTTTGATGAATGTCGCGTGCCAGCCGAAAATTTGATGGGTGAAGAAAATAACGGCTTTTACGCCATTATGAATAATTTCAATTATGAGCGTTTTTTGATGGCGGCACAAATGGCGGGGATGTCAATGCGTCTGTTTGATGAATGTGTGGCTTATGCGCAAGAGCGCGAGACTTTTGGCAAGCCGCTTATCAAGCACCAAGTTATTCGGCACAAATTGGCCGATATGTCGGCGCGCACCGATGCGATGGATGCCTATCTTAATCAAGTGGCAGAAATTATGAATCGCGGCGAGATGCCATTGGCGGAAATTACCAAACTCAAATTTTTCTGCTCATCCAATTTGGAGCGCAATGCCAGCGAAGCTATGCAGATTTTGGGCGGTGCGGGTTATTTGCGCGGTAATGCGGTGGAGCGCATTTATCGTGAGGTGAAAATTCAAGCAATTGGCGGTGGCTCGGAAGAAATTATGCGCGACCTCAGCACCCGCCTGATGGGATTATAAACGGATAGGATTAGATATGACAGCAACAGCACAACAGCCTTTGGCAGGGCTTGAAATTATTGAACTTTCTACAATGATTACTTGCTCACTGGCCGCTATGATGATGCGCGCACAAGGGGCGCGAATTATAAAAGTTGAACCCGTTTTGGTGGGCGACCCGTTGCGGCTTTTTGGTAGCCAGAAAAACGGCATATCGGCTTTGTTTCACAATTCTAATCGTGGCAAGCAGGGTTTGGCAATAGATTTGAAATCAGAAGCAGGCGTAGAGGCCGTGCGCCGCTTGGCCAGTCGTGCCGATATTTTGCTCACCAATTATCGGCCGGGTGTTATGGATAAGCTGGGGCTTGGCAGTGCGGCTTTGCGCCAGCTTAATCCGCGTCTTATTAATGTTGCCGTCACGGGCTTTGGCACAGTTGGGCCGATGTGCGACCGCCCGGCCTATGACCATGTTATTCAAGGCATTGCTGGCTTTACCGATTTGCAAGGTGCCAATACGCCAGATGAAGGCGAGGCGTTTGAATTTATCCGTATGCTGATATGCGACAAGCTGACGGCCTATACAGTGGCACAAGCCGCAACAGCCGCTTTGGTGGCACGCGCCAGCACGGGCGAAGGCCAGCATATTGATATTTCTATGCTGCATGCTTGCCTTGCCTTTATGTGGCCAGATGGCATGATGCACCACACATTGCACGATGATGATGTTGTCGCTCTGCCGCCCATGTCGGATTATTACCAAACCGTCAATGCCAAAGATGGCGCGGTGGCCGCCGCCCCCGTGAGCGATGAGCATTGGCGGGCAATTTTAAGCTTGGTTGAGCGCGAAGAATTGTTGGACGACCCGCGCTATGCCACCATACAGGGGCGGGTGGCCAATATGGGCGAGGTTGTCGGCATGTTAAAAGACGCGGCGCAACATTTGACGGTGGACAAAATTATGCAGGCTTTTGTGGCGGCAGATATTCCTTGCGCACCATGCAACCGCCGCGCCGATTTAAGCACCGATGCACAAATACAAGCGATTGGCGCACT
>JBPCVS010000202.1:0-14085 GCA_051010295.1 Parvibaculales bacterium
CGTTTCACCAGTGGAAAAAGTCGCTTCGCCAGAACTTTCACGGCGCAACTGCAAATTGATAACCCCGCCTATCGCATCCGAACCATAAAGAGCGGAAGCCCCATCGCGCAAAATTTCAATATTATCCAAAAAACTAGTCGGAATGGCATTCATATCTGTGCCAGCCGTGCCACGCCCAACCGAACTATTAACATGCACCAATGCCGATTTATGCCGCCTTATACCATTGACGAGAACCAATGTTTGGTCGGGGCCTAGCCCACGCAAAGTTGCTGGTTTGAGCGAATCTGTGCCATCGGCAATAGAGGTGGACGGAAAATTAAATGAAGGGGCTAAACTTTGCAAAGCGCGGCCAGCTTCATCATAGGCCGTATCACGCAACGCCTCACCTGCCAAAAAATCAACAGGGGCAGGCGTTTCACCTGCCGAGCGCGGCTTGGCGCGACTCCCCAAAATGACAATCTCATCAACCAATGTGCCTTGTGTTGAGACTTGTGCAAAAATTTGTGTCGGAATCAATAAACCGACAATCGCGGCCAAACAGCCGAAAAGTGCAATAATTCTCATGGGGTGCCTCCAATATCTCTCAATTTGCGCCAACTTTATACGTCATTATAATATAGACAAGCGCAATTCAACGCAAATTTGCATTTCTTGCAAATCACAAATAATAACAAAATGTTAATTGAGTTTAGCCTGAATGTGTTTTTTCAATTTGAGAGCGCGTGGCGACAGGCTGGTATTTGCTGCTTTGAGTAAAAAAGCGTCAATGCCGCCACGATGTTCAACCGTGCGCAGAGCGGCCGCACTGACACGAAATTTAAGGGCCTTGCCCAATGCATCACTCGGCAAGCTCACCTGTTGCAAATTGGGCAAAAACTTCCGCCGTGTTTTATTGACGGCATGGCTTACATTATTACCACTCATCACTTTTTTGCCTGTTAATTCGCAGATACGCGACATCACTCTCTCCTATTTATCCACCATTTGGTGTTATGTAGCTTTGATATAAAAAAACCATTGGCTTGCGTCAAGTTTTCTTTACGCCCCGATAAAGCCAAATAAATGCCCTGCCACTTTGCGTATTTGAATTTCTTCCGCGCCTTCCGTGATGCGATAGCGGCGATGATGGCGATAAATATGCTCAAAAGGCTTGTGCCGTGAATAGCCAATGCCGCCATGCACCTGCATTGCGCGGTCAGCCGCCTCGCAAACCAGCCGATTGGCGCGATAATTGCACATGGAAACCTTATCCGACAAATAAACCGCCACATCAGGCTTGGACATGGTATCCATCTGCGCGGCAGTTTTATGCACCAAACTGCGTATCATTTCACATTCTGTATGCAATTCGGTAAGCGGAAATTGAATCGCTTGATTGGCAGAAAGCGGCTTGCCAAAGGGTTTTCTTTGCTTGGCATAGGCAACGCTTTCATTGATACAATATTGCGCCGCCCCAACGCCAGAGGCGGCCTGCCGAATCCGATTTTCATGCACAAAATGTTGCGCCAGCCGCAGCCCATTATCCAACGCGCCAAAAATCGCGCTATCGGGCACCCACACATCGGTTAAAGAAATGCGCGGATGGTCGGTCGGCATATTAAAAGTCCAAAGATATTCCTCAATTTTGAAACCATCAGCATCGGTCGGCACCAGAAAACAAGTTATGCCTTTGGCCGCACCATCATCACCAGAAGTGCGCGCAAAAATCATATCATAATTGGCAACATGCAAGCCGGTATTCCACATTTTGCCGCCATTGATACGCCAGCCCTCTATGCCATCGCGGGTTTCTTGCACAGCGCGGGTTTCCATCCATGTCGCGTCAGAGCCATGTTCGGGCTCGGTCAAGCCAAAAGCCACGCGGTGTGTGCCATTGAGCATACCATTAATAAAAACATCTTTTTGTTCTGGTGTGCCAAAATCTTGAAACATCAGCACTTGCGGAAAATTGCCAACAATGGAACTTTCATTTTGCAAATCATTATGCAAGCCAAGCCCTTTGGCCGCCAGATGCTCGCGAATAATGGCCATCGCCAAATTGCTACCATCTTGGCCGCCATATTCTTTTGGCAAGCCATAGCGCAAATGGCCGCTCGCATCGGCACGGCGGCGCATTTCGCGCAATAATTCTTCCCATTCTTCACGCGGCTGGCCATCATTATCCCAATCGGTGCGCGCATGTTCGCGCCGATGGTCAAAAAACCGATTATTATCGTCTTGCTGTTGCAATGGCTGGATTTCTTTGGCGATAAAATCATCTAAAACATCAAGATAAGCCTTGATATTGGTCGGAATGTCAAAATCCATAAAATCCCCTCCCCTATATAATGAACCAAATATGCCCCCTCATCCACCGCTTGGCAATCGCCAATAAGCCAAATAATACAATAAAGCCATTTATTAAACGCAGCGATTAAACATATTGGCACAAGATTTAGTAGTGAACGAATAGTGAAATACCACTATGTAAGTGATTCGGACACGCTCTGTTCGGTTAATGTTCTTTTTTGTATTATTATGCGGGATAACCACTTTATCATAGCATAAATTTGTTTCTTGTCTTTGCGCCATTAACTCGCCATGTTAGGCACATAGCTTGTGCGACCCATTTTATTTTTCAGGAGCAATTTTTCGGCTGGCAATTTATGGCATCTAATTTTGTGACATCTCATTGTGTCAACAAACCCGACACAAAAGACCATTTGCGCGTGGTGCTGGGGCCTACCAATACGGGCAAAACGCATCTGGCGATGGAACGTCTGCTGGCGCACCAAAGCGGCATGATTGGTTTGCCCTTGCGCCTGTTGGCACGCGAGATTTATGACCGCACCATTGCGGGCGATTTTGGCAGGGTTCATCGCGCTGATGTTGCCCTCATCACGGGGGAAGAAAAAATTCTGCCGCCCACCTGCCGCTATTTTATTTGCACCACCGAAGCCATGCCAATAAGCCGCGAAGTAGAGTTTTTAGCCGTTGATGAGTGCCAATTAGCCACCGACCCCGAGCGCGGGCATATTTTTACCGACCGCATTTTGCATGCACGTGGCACTTATGAAACCATTTTTTTAGGTGCGCCAACAATGGCCAGCATTTTGCAAAATCTGCTTGGCATTTCAGAAATTGAAAGCCGTCCGCGTTTTTCTAGCCTGCGCTGGGCGGGCAAACAAAAATTGTCGCGCTTGCCACGCCGCAGTGCAATTACTGCTTTTTCGGCAGAAAATGTATATGCTATTGCCGAGATAATTCGCCAACAGCGCGGCGGGGCGGCGGTGGTGATGGGTGGGTTATCACCGCGCACACGCAATGCACAAGTCGCCATGTATCAATCAGGCGAAGTTGATTTTCTGGTGGCCACCGATGCTATCGGCATGGGGCTTAATATGGAGGTTAACCATGTGGCTTTTGCCCAGAGACGCAAATTTGATGGCCGCCGCCACCGCGAACTGACACCAGCCGAGCTAGCACAAATTGCTGGTCGTGCTGGCCGCCACACCAATGATGGCACATTTGGTGTAACAGGTGAAATTGGCTTGTTTGATGAGCCATTGATTGAGCAAATTGAAACGCACCAATTTGAACCTATTAAAAGCTTGATGTGGCGTAATCCCAATTTAGATTTTTCTTCGCTAGAAGCTTTGCTCACCAGCCTTGAGCACCCCGCGCCCCGATTTGGTTTGGTGCGTACGCCACAAGCTGACGATGTGCAAGCTCTTAAATTTTTGTCGCATGACCCTGATATTTGCGATTTGTTGCGAAACGAAAATGATTTGCGCCGCCTTTGGGAGGTGGCACAAATTCCTGATTTTCGCAAAACAACCGCCGGCGAACATGGCGCGTTGATTGGCGATATTTTTAGTTTTTTGAGTGCCGATAAACAGGGTATTCCCACCGATTGGCTGGCCGAGCGCGTTGCGCGGTGCGACCGCATTGATGGCGACCTTGACACATTGGCCACGCGGCTTGCGCATATTCGTAGTTGGATTTATGTTGCCCAACATGGCGGCTGGCTGGCCGACCCCGACCATTGGCAAGCGCGCACCCGCGCTGTTGAAGACCGCCTATCCGATGCTTTACACATGAAACTTATGGGTCAATTTGTTGACCGCCAATCTTCGGTTTTGCTAAAACATTTGCGCGGCAGTGAAGAAATCACCACCAAAATAGAAGATAATGGCGATATTTTTCTGGCAGGGGCCTATATGGGGCGCATGAATGGGCTGATGGTAGAGGCCATGCCGCAATTAAAATCCGCCCCCGCAGGCACCGCCCGCGCCGCAATAGAAAAAGCCATTTCTGCCGCATTGCAACGGCAAGCCCATGCCATCACCATCGCTGATGATGCGGCTTTTACCTTAAATGCAAATGGCCAGATAATGTGGCAAGGCAACGCGCTGGCTAGGCTTAAAATTGATGATGCCCATGTCGCGCAAATAGCCCCTTATTTGTCGCCAGTGCTTGAATTATATGCCGATGCCATGCTGGGCGGTGCGCTGCGCCAGCGCATGCACAAAAGATTGTTACAATTTGCCCGCCAGACCATTCGCACACAGCTAGACCCATTGGTAAAACTAGCGCAAGCCGACACATTAAGCGGCGAGGCACGGGGTTTGGCTTTTCAACTGGTAGAACATAAGGGCAATTTGCCGCGCCAGCAGGTGGGTGCCATGTTGTCGCGCTTAAACCAAAAAATGCGCGCCACATTGCGCCATTATGGGGTGCGCTTTGGGGCGTATAATGTGTTTTTGCCCGCTTTGTTAAAACCGCAAGCGGCACAATTATTGGCTTTGTTGACAAGTTTGGAGGCCAAACGTGATGTTAACGCCGATGTCACCGCCCTGCCCCATGCAGGGCTAACATCGGTTAAACGCGCCAATTTGCCCGCCTATATTTATCGTGCCGCAGGCTTTTATCCAACCAAAAATCATGCCATTCGCTTTGATATGTTGGAGCGACTGGCGGATATTATTCGCCCTTTGCTGGCCGATAAAAACAACAAACAGGGTTTTGTTATCAATGAAGCCATGATGTCAATTATGGGGTGCGGGGCGCAAGATTTGGCCGATATTTTGCCAACATTAGGCTATATGGCGACAGAAAATGAGGGTGACAACAAGCCTATTACCTATTGGCGACCAGCCCCGCGCAAAGCGCGACCTTCTAAAAAAAACCTGCGCAAAACCCGCCCACACAAAAAAACGTGCATCAAAAAATCCGCCAAAAAACAAGCCTTGGCCGATTCGCCTTTTGCCGCGCTTAAAGAATTACACCAGAACATGCGGGAGCCGCCGCAATGAACAACCTTAAAATGCGACTGGATAAATGGCTGTGGCATGCCCGCTTTTTCAAAAGCCGCAATTTGGCAACGCAATTTGCCAATAGCGCGATGGTGCGCATCAATGGGCATAAAACCCAACGCGCCAGCCGCAATGTGCGCGTGGGCGATGTGTTGACTTTTGCACTGCACAACCATATCCGCGTGATTGAAATTGTCGCTTTAGGCAAGCGGCGCGGCCCGGCCACCGAAGCGATGACTCTTTACCTTGATCGCGCCCCTTTACAGATAAAACAGACAAAAAAACACCCCCGCCAATCGGCTTTTACCGATAATGTGCAATAGATATGTGTTAATCTGACTTGCCAGCTTTGCCAAGCTCGGCTAGATAGTGAACATGCTTGACCGCCTGAAAAAACTGCTCATCAATGAACCCGCCACAATGGCGGATAATGATGCACAACAAGATGACCGCCTGCATGTGGCTGCGGCTACTTTGCTGGTGCGTGCCGCACAAATTGACGGCAAAATTGATGCGACAGAGGAGGCCACGTTAGAGCGCATTATTAACACGCATTTTGGGCTTGATGAGGCCGAAGCCGCCAGCCTGTTGGCCAATGCCAAACTGGTGGCCGATGAAGCCAATGATTTGTTTCAATTCACCCACCAAATCAACGCCCATTTTAGCGAAGCGCATAAGCTACAGCTTATTGAGATGCTTTGGCAAATTGTGTTGAGTGATGGCGTGGTTGATGATTATGAGGCCAATTTGCTCCGCCGCGTAACAGGGCTTATATATATTACCGACCAGCAAGCAGGGGCGGCACGCAAACGCGCCCAAGCAACACTGGATGAACAACAGAAAAAATGAGCGTGAAATGACTTATATTGTTACTGATGCCTGCATTAAATGTAAATATACCGATTGCGTGGAAGTATGCCCGGTAGATTGCTTTTACGAGGGCGAAAATATGCTGGTTATTCACCCCGATGAATGTATTGATTGCGGGGTATGCGAACCCGAATGTCCGGCCGAGGCCATCAAGGCCGATACCGAAGACGGGCTGGAAAAATGGCTGGACATCAACACCAAATATGCCGATTTATGGCCAAATATCACCATAAAAAAAGAACAACCCGCCGATGCCGATGATTTTTTGGGCAAAGCAGGCAAGTTTGATGCCCATTTTAGCGAAAACCCAGGCGAAGGCGATTAAAGCGAAGGCAACATATTTATAAAATCGCAAGCATTTGAATTTTTGTGATTTTTGTGTTATTATCCTCAAAATGCCGCTTTTGGCATGATTTTTCGACAAATAACAAAATTAAAAATATATCGGAGATAACTGCTTATGGCTACGGCTCAAAAAACTGCCACACGTAAAAAAACTGCCACAAAAAAACCAGCGGCACGTAAAAAGCCTGCCGCTAAAAAACCTATCGCCAAAAAACCTGTCGCCAAAAAGCCACCCGCCAAAAAACCAGTCGCTAAAAAAACTGTTGCAAAAAAGCCGCCCACCAAAAAGCCCACTGCCCCGCCTGCCCCGCGCCGTTCGGCACAGGGTTTTCGGGTTAATGAGTTTATTGTCTATCCAGCGCATGGGGTTGGCCAGATTACCGAGATTACCAAACAGCAAATTGCTGGTATGGAGCTAGATTTATTTGTGATTAATTTTTCCAAAGAAAAAATGGTATTGCGTGTGCCTTTGCCCAAGGCCAAACAAATTGGTATGCGCAAATTAGCTGGGGTGACTATGCTAGAAAATGCCATGAAAACATTGCGTGGCCGCGCCCGCATAAAGCGCACCATGTGGTCGCGCCGCGCCCAAGAATATGAAGCGAAAATCAATTCTGGAGATTTGGTAGCGATTGCCGAAGTGGTGCGCGATTTGTTTCGCAATGAAAACCAGCCTGAACAATCTTATTCGGAACGCCAGCTTTATGAAGCGGCGATGGAACGCATGGCACGAGAAGTGGCCACCATTCACAAAACCACCGATGACCAAGCCATTGAAGAATTGGAAAATGTGTTAGCCAAAACCACAGGCGGCATACGTCGCCGCCCTGATAGTGGCACTGAAACCGATAAGAGCAGCACTCAATAAGCGACAATTTTAATGCGCTGACCCGGTGTTAATTTGGTGTTTTCGTCAAAGCCGTTAATCATTTGCAACACTTCCTGCTGGCGTGTATTCACTTTCATATAGCGGCTTAGGTTTTTGAGCGTGTCGCCCGATTGCACCGTGATAATGCGGATACGCAAAGGCTTTGTATTATTGGCTTGATAGGCACTTAAATTTTCAAAATTGCGGCGCAGCACATTCATAACAGCCTCGCCCGTGCTGGCCTGCGCGTTGGGTGCCAGCACCGCAAAGCGCAAAAATTGCGTATCACTATAGCCGATTGCCAACAGGCCAACATAATTTCTGTCCTTATATAATTGTGCCAAAGCGGACGATGTGCCATCAACGCGCAATTTTGTAACCTGCTCAAGATTTTGCCCCGATGCCCAATCATTTTTTATATAATCAGTTGGGCTTTGCCGGCCCTTGCGCGGGGCAATATCAAAAATAATTTGAATACCGCTTTTGCTTTGCCCCACCACGCGCTCAGGCTGGTTGATAAGTGTAAAACCTTCGGGCACTGAAAAAGCAATGCGTAAATTGGGGTGGACAAAGCGCGTATTGCGCACAAAGCCTTGGCTTGCCGCCTCGCCAAAAACCATGCCGTTAATGGCTTGCAAATGTTGTGCCGCGCCAATATCAGGTGTGCCATCAAGTTTTTGCACTGCGGCTTTTTCATAGGCTTTGGCCACGCGGTCATCAGAATTGGGGTGGGTAGAAAACCAATCATTACCACTGCCGCTATGCCCCGAAAAAGCGGCTTGACGTTCCAGCCCCAACAACAAACCCGCTTGGCCTTTCGGGTCATATCCAGCCCGCGCCAAAGCTTCAATGCCCAAACTATCGGCATCATATTCATTGCTACGGCTATAGCCAAGCACCACCAAATTGCCGCCAACATTGATAACTTCTCCCGCCAAATCGGGGTCTACGCCAGTTTGTTGTGCCGCCTTCTCCAGCACCATTACAAAAATCTCGGTTAAAACTTGTGTGCTGTGGCGGCGCGCACCATGCCGCTCTGTTACATGGGCGATTTCATGGCCGATAACCCCCGCCAGTTCAGCTTCATTATTGGCGATAGCCAGCAAGCCCCGCGTTACATAAGTATAGCCCCCGGGCAAAGCAAAAGCATTAACCACTGGCGAATCAAGAATGGTAATTTGATAGGTTGCGTCTGGCTTATCAGAGGCCGCCACCATGCGCTTAAAAACGCGCTCAACATAGGCCGTTAGTTGCGGATTGTCATAAACACCGCCAAATTCGGCAACAATTTTGGGGTGACTATCGCGCCCGATACGCGCCTCATCAGCCGCGCTCATCAAAGTCATATTCGCGCCGCACCCCGCCAATGGCAGCCACAACGCAAATATCAATAAAATTATTTTGTTTCGCATCTTGCTCATAGCCTTATCATAAACAATTCTGTTATTATGCCAATACTGGTGATAAACAACAAATTTGCTATGATGGTTTTGGGTCTCGTAGCTCAGTCGGATAGAGCATCAGATTCCTAATCTGAGGGTCGCAGGTTCAAATCCTGCCGAGATCACCATTATTGAAGCTGTAATATCAGATGAGTATTAAGAGGATAAACATTAATGACCATAAACGTTTTTATAGATACAAATATATTGTTAAACTTTTTTCACTTTTCAAAAGATGAAATAGACGCACTAAATAAGGTGTTTGCTCCGCCCAAGCATAGCGGTGTCAAAGTCTATTTAACAGAACAAGTGCGTGATGAATTTAAGCGTAACAGAGAGTCGCGCATTAATGACGCACTGAAACGTTTCGAACAAACGGTTTCATCTATCCAGCTTCCTTCATTTATGAAAGACTATGAAGAGTTTGACGAAATAAAGAAGATTAGTAAAGAGTTACAGACCAAATCTAACGCAATATTAGAGAAAGCGCATAAGGATATATCGGAACACAAGCTACTTGCCGATGAACGCATTAATGAAATCTTTCGGCCTGGGGTAATTGAAACAACAGATGAAATATACAATGAGGCTCTTAAGCGTGTGACGCTTGGCAATCCGCCCGGCAAAAACAATTCAATCGGCGATGCCATTAATTGGACTATATTACTCAAACAAGTTCCCGATGGAGAAGATTTGCACATTATAAGCGAAGATGATGATTTTTATTCAAGTTTGGACAAAAAAAACGTTCACCCATTCTTAAAAGACGAGTGGGAAAAAAAGAAAAAATCAGAATTAAAAGTGTATAAAACTCTCGGTAGTTTTCTGAAGGAACATTTTGGTAATGTTACATTTTCTTTTGATGATACCAAAAATAGACTAATTGATGCTCTCAACTCATCTCGTTCCTTTTTTATGACACACAACATAATCAGCCAACTTGAAAAGTATAAATATTTTTCGTTAGAAGAAGTTGAAAGAATACTATTTGCCACTGTAGCAAATGAGCAAATTCTATGGATAATAACGGATCCCGACGTTTCTGATTTCCTTAACAGAGTTGCAGTTCCTCGAATCAATGAGATTACTGATGAAGTACAAAAAAATATTATTGAGAGTATAATCAGAGAAAGAAGTGCTGGCTAGTTTCAGAATACCGCCAATGCACCTATAATATTATATGCTATAATATATCTATGACCCGTTCTTTAATTTTCACTTTTGCGATGATGTTGGCACTAATGCTGGCATTGCCCAATATGGGCGCGACAGCTTGGGCGCAAACACAAACACAGGCACAAACACAAACACAGGCCTATCCAAAAGGCGATGCGAAAGCTGGAGCGCGGGTTTATAAAAAATGCGTGTCTTGCCACATGATTGGGGCGGGCGCGAAAAATCGCGTTGGGCCACACTTAAACGGCATTATTGGGCGGGCGGTTGCCAGCTTAAAAGATTATCGCTATTCCAAAGCCATGCTGGGCTATGCCGCCAGCCAACCGCATTGGAGCAAGCCAGCTTTAGATGCTTATTTGGCCAATCCGCGCAAAGCCGTAAAAGGCACACGCATGGTTTTTGCTGGCCTTAGAAAAGCCAAAGACCGCCAAAATGTAATTGCCTATATGCAACACCAACAGGCGCACCAATAAAATCCTATCAGTCAATCGCATCAAGAAAATCCACCACCCGCGGCCCCAACACATTTTCTATATTTGGCGGAATATCATGCCCCATTCCATCAACCAGCATCAGCTCTGCATGGCGCACATTGGCGGCAATATCTTCACCACAAACAGGGTCAATCAGCTTGTCATCGCGCCCATGAATAACCAAAAACGGCATGGCAATTTTTTGCAAGCGCGGGCGGCGGTCGCCATCTACCGCAGAGGCGGCTAATTGGCGCAACATACCTTGTGGACTATAACCATTGGCAACCGCAGCTTGGGCGCGGGCGCGGCGTTGGGCGGGGGTGCAAGGAAAAGCCGACCCCTCATCTTCGGCATAAGATTGCACCAGATAATCAATCAATGCCGCCTCATCATCAACATCAGGTGCCATTAAATGGCTTATGGCGGGCGCGGGCAAGGCGCGGTTGCCAGATAAAGACATCACACAAACCGCACCGCCCAGCCGCCCAGCATAATCACACGCCAAATGTTGCACAATAATACCGCCCAGCGACATGCCTAAAATATCGGCCTTTTCAATATCCAGCGCGTCCATCAGCCCGATGACATCGCCCGCCATATCAGCCATGCCATAAGGCACGGCAAAGCTTTCGCCAGCTTTTAAGCTTTTGCCCAATGCCTGCAAATCTGGCACACCAGCAACATCAAAACGCGCACTTTGGCCAACATCACGATTATCAAAAATCACCACATCGCGGGTGCGCGCAAAATAATCAATAAAAACCTGCGGCCATTCAACCCGTTGCGAGCCTAAGCCACGAATAAGAATAAGCGGGCGTTTTTTGCTGGCCGAAGGCGTGGCAAATAAATCATAAGCGATATTTATATTATTAGCAATGATGTGCGGCATATCTGTCTCCTATATATTCAATAAATTATATGCTAATGATACAAATAACAATCTTTATAAGGGCGGTTTCATGCAACGCAACTTTCAGGCGCTGGCAGAAAAAACTTTTGATATGGTGATTATCGGCGGCGGCGCAACAGGTGCGGCAATCGCCTTTGATGCAGCTTTGCGCGGCCTAAGCGTCGCCCTTATTGATAAGGGCGATTTTTCGGCTGGCACATCAGCCGCATCAACCAAACTTCTGCATGGTGGATTGCGCTATTTGGCCAATGGCGAGATTTCTTTGGTGCGCGAAGCCCTGCGCGAACGCCGCATCTGGCAACGCATTGCCAAGCATTTGGTGTCGCCCATGCCGTTTTTATTGCCCGTTTTTGACAATTTTCGGCAGGGTAAAACACTCACCCATTTGGGGCTAACGGCCTATGACTGGCTGGCATTTGACCGCAATATAGGCGGCGATAAAGCCCAACATATTCCAACCCATCGTATCCTCAACATTCCGCAAACATTGGGGCTGGTGCCGGGCCTAAAGCGCGATGGGCTGGCTGGCGGCATGATTTATCATGATGTTATTATGCACGCCCCCGAGCGGCTTTGTTTAGCCCTTATTCAATCGGCGGTTGAAGCGGGCGCGGTGGCCGTTAACCATGCTGAATTTATTGATTTTACGCGCCAAAAACACCAATTAACTGGCATTAAGGTAAAAAATCGTCTTGAAAATTCTGGGCGGCGCAAAACCATTACAGTGAAAGCGCAGCTTATTATCAATGCGGCTGGCGCATGGGCTGACCAACTTATGCAACGCGCCATTGAGGATAAAACTGCCAGCCAAATTGAAAGCAAGCGCACCCCACCCAAAAAACTTGTGCGCTCTAAAGGTATCCATTTTTTAACCGAAAATATAACACGCGGGGCGGCACTGGCCACGCCGGTTGACGATGAGCATTTATTTGTTGTGCCATGGCAGGGCAGATCGCTTTTTGCCACCACCGATACGCGCTTTGATGACGCACCTGACAAAGTGTGCGTAACCAGCGAGGACATTGCTATTTTGTTGCGTAAAGTGCAAACGGCCTTGCCCGGGCTTGGCATAACCCAACGCGACATTATCCACGCTTATGCAGGGTTGCGCCCTTTGGTGGCCGATATTGACGACCCCGCCAACACCACCTATGGCATGAGCCGTGGCGCAGAAATTGTTGACCATCGCGAGGCGGGCGGCCCATCGGGTTTAATTTCAGCCTTAGGCGGCAAATGGACAACCAGCAGGCGGCTGGGCGAGCAAGTTGTTGACCTTGCCATCAAACGGCTAGGCCAGCCAGCGCGACAATGCCAAAGCGCGAAAACATTATTAGTTTCTTGCCCGCACCAGCCACTTGATGATTTTATTGAAGATATGCGCCAAGAATTTAGCGCGCTAAACCGCGCCCTGATTATGCGGCTTTCGCAATTTTATGGCACAGCTTTGCCTGATATGCTGGCCACTGATATAACTGGATTAAAAACAATGAAAGACCCCATTTTGGCGGCGCAAAGCATCTATGCCATAAAACATGAAATGGCCATGCGGCTGGATGATGTGGTTAATCGGCGGCTGGTGATGGCACCTACTGGCATTGTAAAACCAACCCATATCACCGCCATTGCCGATTATATGGCGCAACATTTTGGCTGGTCGGCGGCGGAGAAAAAACGCCAAATTGCCCAAACCCGCGCCGCCCTTAAATTGCCGCCAAAACCATCAAAAGCGGCACGCCAGCAATAATATCGCACATATCTATCAACGCATTTCTTTAATATCGCGGGTTTTATTTCGCGCCATTTTGCCTAAAATTATGCGATAATAGAAAATGAAGGAGAAAAATATGACGGTCGCGCATCCAAAATTTGCCTATGAAAAAGGCCTGCACCAAATTGGCAATGGTGCTTATGCTTGGCTACAGCCCGATGGCGGGTGGGGCTGGTCAAATTCTGGATTGGTGGTAGATGGCGACCAAGCTTTGGTGATTGACACTTTATTTGATGTGCCATTAACCCAAACCATGCTGGCCGCCTATGCCGATGCCAGCAATGCGGCCAAGAACATCAATAAAGTTGTCAACACGCACCATAATGGCGACCATTGCAATGGTAATTGTTGTTGTGCTGATGCACAGATTATTGCCCACCGCGCCACGGCTGAGCACATGTTGGCCGAGCCACCCAGCCTTGTGCAAGGCTTTTTAGATGCCGCGCCAGAACTTGGCGATTTGGGCAAATATCTAACCTCTTGTTTTGGGCCATTTGATTTCAAATCGGTTGACCAAAAAATCCCCGATACTTTATTTGATAAGGATATGGATATTCGGGTTGGCGATAAGCTTGTGCATTTGTTGCATGTTGGGCCAGCCCACACGCCGGGCGATACATTGGTGCATGTGCCAGCCGACCGCACAGTTTACACAGGCGATATTTTATTTATTGGCGGCCACCCAATCATTTGGGAAGGGCCAGTGCAAAACTGGATTGATGCTTGCGATAAAATTATTGCTATGGATGTGGAAACCATTGTGCCGGGGCATGGGCCAATCACCACCAAACAAGGGGTGGAAGAAGTGCGCCACTATCTGGTGACCATTCGCAATGAAGCGCGCCGACGTTATGAAGCGGGTATGAATTATAAAGAAGCGGCTTTTGATATAACACTTGGCGTGTTTGACGATTGGGGCGACCGCGAGCGCATTGT
>JBPCVS010000203.1:0-3386 GCA_051010295.1 Parvibaculales bacterium
ACTATGCGGCACGGCTCAATGTGTCGCCCGAAGACGCGCTGAAAACTGGCATGGATGAAAAATCAACCGAATTTCGCATAGGCGGCGCACAGATTTATAAAAAATTGTGAGGTTTCTATGCGTTGGGCGCGCTTAAAATTAGTTAAGCCGTACGTTAAAATCAAGTGGGAGCAACTCCAAGCCTAAAAATTCAATCGCGTCCTGTATCTCAATCCAAACTTCATTGCTCCACTCTTCTGGCGGTGACGGCAGAAAAAATGTATAATTGGTTTTTTGATAGGTGAAACACAAAGAGGCATCGGTGCTAAGTGCCTCATTCAAAAAACAATCTTGTTGCCTTAATTTAGCAATAAGTGCTTGCCTATAATCCATATTTAAGCGGCCTGTTTATTTATCTCAATATAAGCCGTCGGAATAACTTGCACATTATTTGACGATTTTGCCAATAGGTCTTTAACAAGCATTTCAAAATCATCATAAGAAACAGATGGAGACGGGTCACAATCAATATTATGATTATGTTTGAGCAGATTTTTAAGTTGATACGACACCTCATTAAATGCCGTTTTTAAGTCACTGTTGCCCGCACATAACCCATCGGTCAATGGATTGTCCAAAGACTTAAATAGGTGATAATCGTTAATGTTAACGTATTGTACGGTAATCAGGTTATTTTCCATCATCTTTTGCCCTTCCAGCTCTGATAGCTATAACTTGTAAAGCATAGCATAATTATCGTCAATTCACATTTTATCTCGGTTTATAACACATATTTCGGGGGCAATTCATCGGCACCAAAGGCAACCACATCACATTGGCCAAATTGCTTTATGCATGGCGTTGGCCTATGATATTTGCATCTATAATTATTGGGTGTAAGGATTGGGAGAGAGTGAGAGAATAAAATGATTATTGATGTTCGGTGTCAACAACAGACATTGCGCCATGCGCAAGACCTGATATTTGCACCTTTATATCTGGCTATTTTATATCTGAGCGCATTGGGGTTGCCATTAGGGGTGCAAGCCCAAGACAGGCAAAATTATGTGATACTAAATTATGCCGAATTTGAGCAACGCGTTAGCTATGGCGGCGTGGCATATAAACTTGAAGGCGATGGCCGAAGCATCGGCTATGGGCGGATTGTCAATGATTTCGTGGATTTTGAGGCGGTTGTGAGCGAATATGAATATGACGCATTTCGGAGGCCTGATACTGGCGAGACTGTGAATGGCGAAAGTGCTTCAACATTGGAAGCGGCCACCTATTTCAAATCACCGCTTTCCTATCGCTTTACGCCCTTTGCGGTGGTCGGCCTGATTATGGTGGATAGTGATGCACTTGACGAATCTTTTGAACCCTATATTGGGGCGGGGCTGGATATTCGCTTGAGTAAAAATTGGGATATTCGGGCGGCATTCAAGCCATTTCGTGGCGACATAGATGCTGATGTTTATTCAATTGGTCCAAAATATAAATTTTAATAGGGAGAATAAAATGATTATTGATGTTTGGGGTCAACAACAGACATTGCGCCATGCGCAAGACCCGATATTTGACAGCCTGCGACGTTGGCAACGCCAAGCGCGGCCTGAACGCGCCCCAAGCGTGGCTGAAACGCTGGCATTGATGGATGCTGGCGGCGTGGATAAAATGCTGATTAGCGCGTGGCAAGCACCGCACCGCAACATGATTGACAATGACGAAGTGGCTGATTTTGTGGCGCAAGCCGATGCGCTGTCTGACAAAAAGGGGCGGTTTGTTGGGGTTGGCTCGGTGGATATTTCTAACCCGATGGAGGCGGTGCGCGAAATTCGCCGTTGCACCAGAGAATTGGGTTTTGCGGCTATCCGCGTGTTGCCATGGCTGGCCGAATTGCCGCCCACTGACCGCCTTTTTTATCCGATATTTGCCGCTTGCATTGAGGCGGGCGTGCCCTATTGCACACAAATTGGCCATACAGGCCCTTTGATGGCATCGGAGGTTGGGCGGCCAATTTATCTGGATCGCGTGGCACTTGATTTTCCCGAGCTCACCATTGTCGCTGGGCATATCGGCTACCCATGGACACAAGAGGCGGTGGCAGTGGCCACCAAACATGACAATATCTATATTGATACATCGGCTTTCACCATTGCCCGCTACCCGCCAGAAATTGTGCATTATCTGAAAAGCAATGGCGGCAAAAAAATTATGTTCGCCACCAATTATCCGATGATAACCCCCGCCAAATGCCTTGCGGGGTTGGATGATTTAGGGCTTAGCGAAGAAACCCGCGATGATTTTTTAAGCGGCAATGCAAAGCGCGTCTTTGGCCTTTAGTCCTAGTTAATCCCCAAATCCACCTCAAGATGTGAGATTGCATTGACAAAATTATTGGGCGCGTGGGCTTGTTTGCCAGTCCATGCCACATTGGGGAAGCGGTCTAATATGCGCCGATAGGCGGCCTCAAGCTGCATATTGGCAATGCGCTGGCCAAGGCACACATGCGGCCCGGTGCCAAAAGCCAGATGGTCGCTGGCATTATTGCGGTGGATATTCATGCGGTCAGGGTCGGCAAAAATATCGGGGTCACGATTGGCCGCGCCATAATACATCACCACTTTTTCGCCCGCCGTGATGGGCTGGCCAGAAAATTCGGCATCATCCAGTGCGGTGCGCCGCATATACATCACCGGCGATACCAGCCGCAAAGCTTCTGGCACCATTGTTGCAATTAAATTCGGGTCGTCTAGCAACATTTGCTTCTGGTCGGGGAATTGCGACAATAGCCGCATTGTGCCAGACAAAGAATTGCGCGTTGTGTCATTGCCCGCAAACACAATCAACAACCATGAGCCATCTAGATAGGATTGCGACATTGGCTCGCCATCCACCTCTGTAGTGGCGATGATGGTGAGCAAATCATCACGCGGATTTTTGCGCCTATCGGCCAAGACGCGCTGGCCATAGCGAAACATTTGTCGGATATTCCAGAGAAATTTGATGATAAACCATTTGGAAATTTTGGCGTTGGGGTTGGCAATAATATATTGTGCAAGCTCCAAATAATGCATCCAGCGCACAATATGCGGGCGGTCTTTTTCATCAATGCCGAGCATTTCGCATAATGTATAAAGCGGTAGCCATTCGGAAAAATTAGTCACCATATCAACTTTGCCATCATTATTTTTGGCGATGGCCTCCATTTTATCCAACAGACGGTCAACCTCGCCTTCCACGCGGCTTTGCAATTTGGCGACATAGTCGGGCGTGAAAAATGGGCGGTGCGCCATACGCAGAGGAATGTGGTGCGGCTGGTCCATATTTATCAGCGAGTTGAGGGTGGCGGCAGATAATCGCTTTGGGCCTTTTTGGGCTTGGCTATAGCCCATCAAAATACCGCC
>JBPCVS010000204.1:0-4654 GCA_051010295.1 Parvibaculales bacterium
CTTCTGTTTTGCCAGCCACTGGCACGCCAGTGCCGGGCGGTTTGGGCTATTATCAGGCGATTGATTTGATAGCCAGCACATTGGCTGGCCGCCAATGCGTTGGGCTGGATGTGGTGGAACTGGCACCGATTGAGGGCCAACCCGCCAGCGATTTTGCCGCCGCCCAACTCACCTATCAGTTAATGAAACTGGCACTAGAAAGATAGATGCGGGAGAAGGACGTTTGTTCTTTTCCCCTGCACGGCCTGTTTTTGGCTCTACCTGCGATTCTTCTTTCTCCCAAGCGAGCTATGCGTCAATTATGTTCGCTTCGCTCACATAATGCGCAGCCGCTTGGGACGGGTCGCCAACCGCTTAACGCGGTTGGACGTTTATTCTTTTCCCTTGCTCGCTTGGGAGAAAGAAGACTCAGAAGGTGAGTCTATATGCTAATATCTCTAAAAAGGGAGATAATAATGGATTTTCAACTTACTGATGAGCAAAAGGAATTGCAGGCCACAGCGCGTAAATTTGCGCGCAATGAGATGCCTGCCATTGCCGAAAAATGCGAAACAAGCGGCCAGCCCGTTGACAAAAAAATGCTTAAAAAACTAGGCGATATGGGGTTTTTGGGCATCAATATCCCGCAAGATTTGGGCGGGCTGGGGCTGGGCAATTTGGAGGCGTTATTGGTGCTGGAAGAATTTGCCAAAATCTCTTCTGCTTCGGCTTTTCCGCTTTTTGAGGCCAATGTTGGGCCAGTGCATGCGTTGGTGCATTTTGCTCCTGATGAATTGAAACGGCAAATTGTGCCACAAATTTGCGCGGGTGAGATGATGCTGGCGGTTTCTATGTCTGAGCCACAGGCGGGTAGCGCGCTAACCGATTTGACCACGCGGGGGATTATAAAAAATGGCGAAATTATTTTGAACGGCCAAAAAAGGTGGTGTTCAGGCGGTGGCCATGCCGATGGCTATTTGGTTTATTGCCGCTTGTCTGATGATGCGGGTGCCAAAGCCATTGGTGCGGTATATGTGCCAAAAGATGCGGCTGGTGTGCGGTTTGGTGCGCAGGAAGAATTGATGGGTTTTCGCGGTGTGCCATCGGCTGATATTTTCTTGGATGATGTGCGTTTGCCAGAGGCGCATATTGTTGTGGCGGCGGGCGGGTTTCGCAAATTGATGGAAGCTTTTGACCTTGAGCGGTGTGGCAATGCGACAATGGCACTGGCGCAGGCCTCTGGCGCGTTGGAAGATGTGCTTGACTATGTGCAACAGCGCGAGCAATTTGGCAAAGCCTTGGTGGAGTTTCAGGCGGTGCAGATGAAATTGGCCGAAATGCAAATGCGGGTGGAGGCGGCGCGGCTACTCATTCATCGGGCGGCAGTGAATGCCGAAAATGGCCTGCCCAATGTGGGCGAAAGCTCAACCGCCAAATGTTTTGCCAATGAAATAAGCCGTGAGGTAACTGGCATGGCGGTGCAGTTGATGGGCGGCTATGGCTATGCCAAAGCCTATCCAATGGAAAGGCGCATGCGCGATGCGTGGGGCTGGGGCATTGCGGGCGGGGCGATTGATATTCAAAAAACCAATATCGCGGCCGCAATGGTCGGGCGGCGTTTTGACCAGCGTCTTTAATCCGATTTGGTAGAATTTTGCATAAAGGCTGGCACATTGCCGCCAAAAGCACTTTCTTGCTTTGGAGTGGCCTTTTTATCTGGGGCTGGCACTTCACTCTTTGGTTTTTCCGCGACTGGTTTTTCGGTGGTGGCGGTTACATTCTGGTTTTCTTTGTTTTCATGTTTGCCTTTGTCCAGCAAGCCGCGCCGCTGGCCGCCCTGTTTGGCATTATTGGGTTTGTTGGGTTTTGGCGAATGTTCGGGCTTATTGGTTTTTTCATCTATGGCAGATGGGCTGGCAGGCACTTTGCCATAGGGCGGAATTTTTTTCCCAATAAGGGTTTCAATGGCGGCAATATATTTTGCACTTTCGCGGGTGACGAGTGTAAAAGCTGTGCCAGCGCGGCCAGCGCGGCCAGTGCGGCCAATGCGATGCACATAATCTTCGGCATGGGTTGGCACATCAAAATTAAACACATGGCTGACATTAGGAATATCCAGCCCACGCGCCGCCACATCAGAGGCAATTAAATAGGTGGCTTCGCCGTTTTTGAAGCGGTCAAGCATTCTCAGCCGCATATATTGGTCCATATCGCCATGCAACGACACCGCCTGATAATTATGCTGTTGTAGCGATTTAAGCAAGTCGCCAATATCGCGCTTGCGATTGCAAAAAATAATACCATTTGTCACTGTTTCGCGCTCAAATAATTGGCGTAAGGTTTGGCGTTTATCGCGGGGGCTGGTGGTCACAAGATGCTGTGCCACATTGGCATTGGTGCTGGCGGGGGGCGCGGCTTCCACGCGCACGGGTGCCGACAAAAATTTCTCCGATAGGCGCGTAATCTCATCTGGCATGGTGGCCGAAAAAAACAAAGTCTGGCGCGTAAATGGCACCAGCCCAACAATTTTTTCAATGTCAGGAATAAAACCCATATCCAACATGCGGTCGGCCTCGTCAATCACCAACACTTCCACCCCGCGCAACAGCACCCCGCCGCGCTCAATATGGTCAAGCAATCGGCCAGGGGTGGCAATCAACACATCAGCACCGCGCATAATGGCTTGTTCTTGGTCGGCAAAACTCACGCCGCCAATCAATAGGGCTTTGGTGAGTTTGGCGTTTTTGCCATAGGTGGCAAAACTTTCCGCCACCTGCGCGGCCAATTCGCGGGTCGGCTCCAAAATCAAACTGCGCGGCATACGCGCTTTGGCGCGGCCTTTCATCAAGCGGTGAATCATCGGCAGGGTAAAGCCAGCCGTTTTGCCAGTGCCTGTTTGGGCAATGCCAAGCACATCTTTGCCGCCCAATATATGCGGAATGGCCTGGGCCTGAATGGGTGTAGGTTCGCTATAGCCCACCGCGCTAATGGCCGCCAAAATTTCGGGTGCAAGCCCCAGATTATCAAAACTCATATTATCTCGCCGTGTTGTTGTTGACATGGTGTCGTTAATTGCCGCGCCCGATGGCGCGTTTTGTTTCAGGCCCTCACGGCCTGACCTGCTTTCGCCCGTGAACATAGATTATTTTGCGGTTTTGTAAAGGGGGGCTTAAAGGGGAACGTGGCCGCGCAACGATAAAACAAGTGCCATAGTTAAATATCCAGCTAAATATCCAGCAGGTTTTGCTCTGCGAAGGCGGCATTTTCTTGAATAAATTTGAAGCGCAATTCGGGTTTATTACCCATCAATTCTTTTACTGCTTTGGCGGTGGCCGCGTCTTCTTCTGCTGGGATAATAATTTGCAACAAGCTGCGTTTACCCGCCAGCATGGTGGTTTCTTTCAGCTGTGCGGGCATCATTTCGCCCAACCCCTTAAAGCGGCTTATGTCAATTTTGGCATTGGCGCGAAACGCAGTTTTTATCAGCTCTTCGCGGTGTTCATCATCGCGGGCATAAAAAGTGGTCGCCCCCTGCGCCAGCCGATAAAGCGGCGGCATCGCCAAATAAAGATGCCCATTGCGAATAAGCTCTGGCATTTGCTCATGAAAAAATGTGATAAGCAGCGAAGCAATATGTGCGCCATCAACATCGGCATCGGTCATAATAATCACTTTTTCATAGCGCAATTTTTGGTCATCATAATGACTGTCCGTGCCGCAGCCCAAAGCTTGCACCAAATCGGCAATTTGCTGGCTTTGTTGCAATTTTGCGGTGGTCGCATTGGCGACATTCAAAATTTTGCCGCGCAGTGGCAAAATCGCCTGCGTCTTGCGATTGCGCGCTTGTTTGGCCGAGCCGCCCGCGCTATCGCCCTCCACAATAAACAGCTCCGAACCCAGCGCATCATTTTGTGTGCAATCGGCCAGCTTGCCCGGCAAACGCAATTTTCGCATGGCCGATTTGCGATTGACCTCGCGCTCTTGGCGGCGGCGCACGCGCTCTTCGGCGCGGTCAATCACCCAGCCGAGCAATTTATCCGCATCGCTACGTGCCGAAGTGAGGTAATGCTCAAAATGGTCGCGCAAAGTGCTTTCCACAATGCGCGCCGCCTCTGGCGTGGCCAGCTTGTCTTTGGTCTGGCCTTGAAATTCGGGTTCGCGAATAAACACCGAAACGAGTGATACTGCCGTGCCCATCACATCTTCGCCCGTGATTTGCGCAGCCTTTTTATTGTTGACGCGCTCGCCATAGGCTTTCAGCCCTTTGGTGAGGGCGGTGCGTAATCCCTGTTCATGTGTGCCGCCATCGGGCGTTGGCACGGTGTTGCAATAGCTGGCCGACATGCCATCGGCATTGCCCAGCCCCGCGCCCACCCAGCTAACCGCCCATTCTACACTGCCATGACCACCTGTTTTTTGCACCTTGCCGGCAAAAGGCTCGGGGATAATGGTAGTGCGTGTGCCAATAATATCGTGCAAATAATCGCGCAACCCATTAGGAAATTTCAACACATTTTCGGACGGAATTTCCTCCACTTCAATCAGCGAATCATCGCACTGCCAGCGAATCTCAACCCCGCCAAATAAATAGGCTTTGGCCTTGCACATGGCATAAATCCGCGCCGCATCAAATTGGCTTTTCGCGCCAAAAATATCGGCATCTGGCACAAAGCTA